>DASXOI010000308.1:0-3013 GCA_036494375.1 Candidatus Udaeobacter sp. | reverse complement strand
GCCTGAGTACGAAACTTTTGATTACGACGTGCTGGTGATTGGTGCTGGCGGCGCGGGATTGCGCGCTGCGATTGAAGCTTCGGCTGGGGGCGTTCGCGTTGGACTTGTCTGCAAATCGCTTCTGGGTAAGGCGCACACGGTTATGGCGGAGGGCGGAATCGCGGCGGCGCTGGCCAACGTCGATGAACGCGACAATTGGAAGGTGCACTTCGCCGATACCATGCGCGGCGGCCAATATGTCAATCAGTGGCGCATGGCTGAATTGCACGCGAAAGAAGCGCCTGATCGAGTGCGTGAGCTCGAAGCATGGGGCGCGGTTTTTGATCGCACAAAAGACGGGCGAATTCTGCAAAGACATTTCGGCGGCCACAAATATCCGCGACTGGCACACGTCGGCGATCGCACCGGGTTGGAGATGATCCGCACATTACAGGACCATGGTGTTCATAAGGGAATTGATGTCCACATGGAGCACACCATTCTCTCATTGCTCAAGGATGGGGACCGCGTGGTAGGAGCGTTCGGGTACGACCGCGAGAGAGGTCGTTTCAAAATCTTCCGCGCTAAAGCTGTGGTGCTGGCTACGGGTGGAATCGGTCGCGCCTACAAAATCACCAGCAATAGTTGGGAATACACGGGAGATGGACACGCCCTTGCTTATGAGGCGGGCGCTGAACTCATCGATATGGAATTCATTCAATTTCATCCCACCGGAATGGTCTGGCCACCAAGTGTAATGGGGATTTTGGTCACTGAAGGAGTGCGTGGTGAAGGCGGCGTTTTGAAGAACAAAGACGGCAGACGTTTCATGTTTGAATCGATCCCGGAAAATTACCGAGAGCAAACGGCGGACAACGAGGAGGAGGGCTGGCGGTATTGCCAGGGGCACAAAGACGCGCGCCGTCCGCCGGAATTACTCACGCGCGATCACGTTTCGCGTTGCATCGTGCGCGAGATCAAGGAGGGCAGGGGAAGTCCGCATGGTGGCGTGTTCCTCGATATTTCGTGGATCAAATCGAAAATTCCAAACGCCGCCGAACACATTAAACGAAAACTCCCAAGCATGTACCACCAGTTTAAACAACTGGCCGACATCGATATCACGGAGCAACCGATGGAAGTTGGACCGACTACCCATTATGTCATGGGTGGCGTGCGCGTTGATCCGGACACGCAAATGTCGCGTTTGCCTGGGCTATTCGCTGCTGGTGAGTGCGCGGCGGGTATCAACGGTGCAAATCGACTGGGCGGCAATTCGCTCTCCGATCTGTTGGTGTTCGGGAAACGCGCCGGCGAATTCGCAGCGCAGTTCGCGAAGCAGAACTCGTTAGGTGACATTCGCAACGATCAGATCGATTCCGCCGTGCGGGACGCGCTCGCGCCATTCGACCGAAGCGACAGCGAGAACCCGTACCAAATCCAAAAAGATTTACAGGAATTGATGCAGGACAATGTCGGAATCGTTCGAACGGAATCTGAAATGCAGTACGCGCTTGGCCAATTGCAGCATCTGAAACAGCGAGCGAATAGCGCCGGAGTCACAGGTAATCGCGAATATAATCCCGGTTGGCATACCACCATCGACCTGAAGAATCTCCTTATCGTATCAGAGGCTATCACCCGCACAGCAATTGAGCGGAGAGAGAGTCGCGGGGCACAATTTCGCGAAGATTATCCTGGCAAAGACGAGCATTTTTCGAAGGTGAACACGATTGTGTCGAAAGCGACTGACGGCTCGATGCAAGTGCACTTCGACCCCTTACCGGAAATGCCGGACTATCTACGACAGATTATCGAGGAGATGAAATGAGCCTGAAGGGTGGCACTGCAGGATTGGGGAGCGCACGCGTTCCGCGTGCTGGTTGCGGCATTCCGCCGCAACGGACTTTCGTCGAGACTTCGTTTTCACTTAGGGCGTTCGCTGAAGAGAAAAGTTCGCGAACGCCTGGAGACGTTCGCCACCACGCCAGAGGCGTGCGCTCCCCAGAGATATCGATTTTATGAAGGCCGTTTTCAAAATCTGGCGTGGCGATGCCAAACGCGGCGAATTTCACGAGTACACCGCCGACGTCGCCGAAGGCATGGTGGTCCTCGATGCGGTGCACCAGATTCAGGCGACGCAAGCGCGCGATCTTGCCTGCCGATGGAATTGCAAGGCAGGAAAATGCGGATCGTGTTCGGCTGAAGTGAACGGGATGCCGAAGCTGATGTGCATGGCGCGGATGAGCGAATTGCCGTTGGAAAAACCGGTGACGATCGAGCCGATGAAAGCTTTTCCGGTGATCAAGGATTTGGTGACGGATGTCTCATGGAATTTTAGGGTGAAGAAAAAGATCACGCCTTTTAAGCCGCGACCACCCGATGCGCCGGACGGCACATGGCGCATGCAGCAGAAGGATATCGATCGTGTGCAGGAATTCCGGAAATGCATCGAATGTTTTCTGTGCCAGGACGTCTGCCACGTTCTGCGCGATCACGCGATGCACGAAAAATTCATCGGCCCGAGGTTTTTAATTCATGTAGCCGCTCTGGAGATGCACCCACTCGATACGCAGGATCGCATTGAGAAACTACGAAATGATTACGGGATCGGTTACTGCAATATCACCAAGTGCTGCACCAAGGTTTGTCCCGAAAACATTCAAATCACGGACAACGGAATCATTCCGTTAAAGGAACGCGTTGTGGATCAGTTTTTTGACCCGCTGGGATGGCTTTGGGGGTGGTTGAAGAAAAAGGGCGATCGCAAAAACATTGAACCCTTCAAGCCTTAAAGTGGTGTTCTGTCATGTTGAGCGAAGCGAAACATCTCAGACTCTCGATTTGCGGACCATGACTACCTCGGAAAATAATCTGAGATTCTTCGCTCCGCTCAGAATGACAGAGAAAACCATGTGCGCTGCAACGCTTCAACGGTCTAACGCTTCAAAAGAACCGCCATGCCCGAACTGAAACAACTCCATAAAGACGCCATTCCCGCCGCGCTGGAAAAGGCTGAGCGTTACCGATTGCT
>DASXOI010000307.1:0-6073 GCA_036494375.1 Candidatus Udaeobacter sp. | reverse complement strand
TATTGTCGTCGCGCGATCATAGGCGCTTATGCCGGTCGTCACACCTCGCGCCGCGTCCACTGAAACGGTGAAGTCGGTGTTATGCTTTTCGCGGTTTTGCGTGACCATGCGTTGCAAGCCGAGTTGGTCCGCGCGCTCATTAGAAATCGGCACGCAAATCAAGCCGCGGCCGTGCGTCGCCATGAAATTGACCGCTTCAGGCGTGACTTTTTCGGCGGCCATGACCAGATCGCCTTCGTTCTCGCGATCGGCATCGTCGGTCACGATCACCATGCGCCCTTTGGCGATGTCACTAAGAACATCATCAATCGCGTCGAACTGAAACGTTTCCTGTGGTTTCGCAATCATTGGAACAACAAAGTACCGCCGCAATGAGTATGGGCAACTCTTAGTCTACCAATCCAATTCGTGGAAGCGTTGCAAAACAAAATCATTCCGAGCGAAGTCGAGAATGGAGCGGCTGGGGAAGCTGCAACATGGACGGGAAGGCCGGAGGCTGAGCGAACGGGAACTGAGCGAATCAAATCCCGTTGCATTACTCACCGCAATGCCACGGGGTCCTTCGACTGCGCTTCGCTCCGCTCAGGATGACGAACTTTCGATTGAACTCATTTGGCGCTGGAAGCCACAATCGCCTCCGGCCGGTACATGTCGCGGTTGCTCCCTTGGAATTCGGCCTTCAGTTTGACGGTAAACTGCGAAAGATCGACGAGGTCCCAACGCGTGAATTTCCACGTCGCGTTCGCAACACCCGATCCCATTTCGCGAGGCGCATGCTCAAATCCAACAACGAAATGCACCGCATCATCGCGCACTTTGTTCGTCGACTTCTTGGGCTCGAAATAGAACGTGCGGAAACTGCTGTCGCGACTTCCGGCGGCGTAAAGCTTCGGGTCCAAATAGAACACGCGTTTGCTCTCCAGATCGATGATGCGCAAATCCGGATAACCTGAACGTTGGACTTTGCCCTCGATCGTGTGCGGAAATTCGCACTGCAAACCGCGAGTCGCGTTCAGCAGCTCGCGCAGAGTATCTTCGAAATGGCTGCTGACCTCGTTAATCCGATCGACATTTTGGATCGCACTATCCGGCGCGTTCAATCGCTTCATTGTCTCATCGCACGCGGCGCTGATCGCTTTCGCGACGCGCTGATCCACCGCGTTGTTCGCCTCAAACGGCAGCACCTTTCTACCGGTGGTATCGAAAATCAGATCGCTGAACGGGACGCCACGCAGTTGTTCGCCTTCATCCAACAACCAGGGAATCAATTGATCCACTGCCGCCGCCTTTCCTGTAGCCTGAGTCGGTGACTCCGGCAGCGTCGTCGATGATTGCGCGACTGCAGCAGTCATAACAAACGACAGGGCGATCAAAGCAATGAATCTCATTCGCCGCGATTCAAAATCCATGCGCCGTTCTCAGCAAGACCAAACACCCAGTGGGCATCTTGCCTGCCGGTCAATTTCTGACTAGAGAGACTACAGTGCAGTTGCAGAAATCTGACAAAATCTTCATTGCCGGCCATCGCGGAATGGTCGGGAGCGCGCTCGTTCGGCGATTTGAAGCGCAAGGTTTCACTGATCTGCTGACGCGTGATCGGTCGCAGATCGATCTTGCTGGCGAATCTGCCGTTGCCAGTTTTTTTGCGGAGGTGAGGCCGCGCATCGTGGTCCTGGCTGCGGCGAAGGTCGGGGGGATAAAGGCAAACAATGATTATCCGGTGGAGTTTCTTCTCGATAACCTGCGCATCCAGAACAACGTCATTCAATCGGCTTATCAAACTGGTGTGCGCAAGCTGCTCTTTCTCGGTAGCTCCTGCATTTATCCGAAACTGGCGCCGCAACCGATTCCCGAAAGTGCGCTGCTCACAGGACCGCTGGAGCCAACCAACGAAACGTACGCGATCGCCAAGATCGCTGGAATCAAACTTTGCCAGGGGTATGCCCGCGAGTACGGCGCGAACTTCATTTCGGTTATGCCGACAAATCTTTATGGCCCTAACGACAATTTCGATCTGGAAACATCGCACGCGCTGGCGGCGCTCCTGCGCAAGGCGCACGAAGCGAAAAAGCGAAATCAAAAAGAGTTGGTCGTGTGGGGAACAGGAGAACCGCGCCGCGAATTTTTGCATGTAGACGATCTTGCTGCCGCCTGTCTCTTGTTGCTCGAAAAATACGATTCGCCAGAAATCATCAACGTCGGCTGCGGAGAAGATGTGACCATTCGTGAGCTGGCCGAGTTAATCTGCGATGTAGTGGGTTTCGACGGCGAACTCGTTTGGGACAAAACGAAGCCGGACGGCACGCCGCGCAAGCTTTTAGACGTCACGAAGATTCGCGCGCTCGGCTGGAAGCCCACGACCCCGTTGCGGGAAGGCATCGCCCGAACTTACGAATGGTTCCTCGCTAACTGGCCGCAGAAGTAAGGACGCAGCATCGCTTCTATTCAAGGAACGACGGTCCGCCACAGGACGGATTCGTCCGTGGCGAACTTGGGCAGCCGTGGATTTCAAATCTGACGGCTAGCCATCACTCCTTGCCGAAGCTTTCGAGCGTTGACCCGCGAAAGCTTTCGGAGTTGACTGCGTTGGGGGACCAATGAAAAAGCTGCGCGTTGGCGTTGTTGGTGTTGGGCATATCGGGAGCAATCATGCACGGCTCTACGCGGAAATTCCGTCCGCTGAATTCACCGCGGTATACGACGTCGAGCCGTTCAGGAGTAGCACAATTGCGACCAAATTCGGCGCGGCATCTGCCAAATCACTCGATGATTTCATCTCGATGGTTGACGCCGCTTCTGTGGCAACGCCCACCAGTACTCATTACGACGTTGCACGCGCTCTGCTCGCCAAGGGCAAGCATGTGCTGATCGAGAAACCGATTACCGACAACACCGTACATGCTACCGAGCTTTCCGATTTGGCTGCACTTAACGCCCTCATCCTGCAGGTGGGCCACGTCGAACGATTCAATCCGGTCTTGGGCGCGCTTGAAAAACATCTGACTCATCCGCGGTTTATCGAATCGCATCGACTCTCGCCGTACACGGAACGCAGCGGTGATATCGGCGTCGTGCTCGATTTAATGATTCACGATCTCGAAGTCATTTTGAATTTCGTCCGCTCGCCTCTTTGGAGTATCGACGCAGTCGGCGTGCCTGTGTTGAGCCAGAGCGAAGACATCGCGAACGCGAGACTCCACTTTGAAGACGGTTGCGTGGCAAACGTAACCGCCAGCCGAATCAGCCCCGAGCGAATGCGCAAGATTCGAATCTTTCAGGAAGACGCGTACATCTCGCTGGATTATCAAAATCAAAGCGGCGAGATCTATCGTCGCGTCGGCAAACAAATTTGGCGGGACAGAGCTGAGATTGAACACGGCGAACCACTCAGGCTTCAGCTCACGTCCTTCATCGAATGCGCAAGCACCGGACGTCAGCCGCGTGTTTCCGGTTCTCAGGCGACCGCGGCATTGGAGTTGGCTGTTAAGATCACCAAGCAGATCTCTTCCATTGGATAAGACGGCCCTGGCATTGCTTGCTGTAGCCACGTTTTGCATATCGCGCCGTAGCTTGGCGAAGGTGGATGGCCGGTAGTTTTGTGAGCATCAACGATGGACGGGCCACACGCTCATGGCTACAACGGACCTGAAATCCATGACCATCTATTTCGTCGCCGGCGAAGTGAGTGCCGATAATCATGGCGCAGCGTTGATGCACTCGCTGCGTCTGTTGCATCCTGAGGTGAAATTCATCGGGCGCGGCGGTCCGCAAATGCAGCAGGTCGCGGGTGCGCAATTTAAGAACTGGATCGGTGATGCAGCCGTGCTCGGTTTATGGGAAGTACTAAGAAAGTATGGGTATTTCCGGAAGCAGTTCCGTCGGACGCTCGCCGAAATTCAGGGAAGCAAACCCGACGCCGTCGTTTTGATCGATTATCCGGGTTTCAATTTGCGACTGGCGCGCGCGTTGCGAAGGCAATCGGATACCGTCAAAACTATTTACTACATCAGCCCGCAGGTCTGGGCGTGGAACCGCGGACGCATCAAAAAAATGGCGCGCTTCATCGATCTTGTGCTCTGCATCTTCCCGTTTGAGGCTGACCTCTACGCCACATCGGGCCCCCTCCGTGCGGAGTTTGTCGGTCATCCAATGATCGAAAGGCTTGAGACGCAGAAGATCGCCGCTCACCGTGATCCGAATCTGATTGGACTTTTTCCGGGCAGTCGTTCGCGCGAATTACGAAAAATCTTTCCCGTGATGATCGAAGCCGCGCGCCTCCTGTTAGAATCAAACCCGACTTTGCGGTTCCAAGTCGCAGCCGCATCCGAGCAGCTAGCTGACGAAATGCGCAAAATGATAGCCCCTCACATTAATCGGCAGATCATTGAAATTGCTGTCGGCCACACTGCAGCCATCATGCAGCGCGCCTTCGTTGGAATGGTGGCCTCGGGAAGCGCCACCCTTGAAGCTGCTTATTTTGGAATGCCGTTCGTCCTGATTTACAAAGTTGCCTGGCCGACGTACGTCGCAGCGCGTCTCGTCGTGAATGTAGATTTTCTTGGTATGCCTAATCTGCTTGCAGGAAAAGAAGTCGTTCCGGAGTTTATACAGCACGAGGCCAAACCGGATGCCATCGTTGCGGCTGTCCGTTTGCTAATGGAAGATTCGCCCGCGCGTGATCGAATGATTTCGGAGTTTGAAATGACTACCACTAAACTCGGCGGCACCGGCGCGAGTGAAAGAGCTGCGCAAGCGATTCTCAAAGAAGTGCAAACCATCTCTCCTTCTGCAACACGATGAAGATCTGGGACATCTCACGAACACTATCGAATGACTTCGCCGAATGGCCCGGTGACGAACCGTTTCGTTATCGTGTGACAAACGAGATCGCAAAAGGCGCAAGCGTAAATCTCGGCGCGATCGCGATGAGCGTGCACAACGGCACCCACGCCGATGCTCGATTTCATTTTGAGGTGAATGGCGCGCCGATCGAAAAATCGTCGCTCGAGATTTATCTGGGCCGCGCCACCGTACTCGATCTCTCGGAAGGTTTTTTTCAATCGACGGAGAAGCATCTGATCACTCGCGAGGATCTCCGTCCACATGCTGAAGAAATCGCTGCGACTTCACGGCTTCTGGTAAAGACTGGCCGTTGGAGCGACTCGACAGTTTTTCCAAAGCGAATCCCAGTGATCGCGGCAGATGTTCCGGCGTGGTTGCAAAAGAACGGCGTAAAACTGTTGGGCGTGGATCTGCCGTCAATGGACGAGCTGGATTCGAAATCGTTGCAGAATCACCATGCGCTTGCAGGTGTCGGAATCGCCATTATTGAATCGCTTGATCTCAGCGATGTCACTGCCGGCATTTACAATTTTGCGGCGCTGCCTCTGAAAATTGCGGGAGCCGATGGGGCACCCGTGCGCGCCGTGCTTTGGCGTGAGTGAATCCATATGATCGTCATCCCGAGCGGAGTCGAGAATGGAGCGGCTGGGGAAGCCGCGACATGGACGGGAAGGCCGAAGGCTGAGCGAACGGGAAGTGAGCGAATCAAACCCCGTGGTATAGCCCTGAAGGAACCTCGCGAGATATCTTCAGCCTTCGCATGAAGCTACGGCACGACAGGCGACTTCGCTCGACATGACAAGAGGTCTGCTCGAAGACCGCCGCACGCTGTGGATCGTCGCGGCACTGATTATTCTTTTGTTCGCGATCGCCAATTTGCCGTGGCAACTCGACGATTACGACCAAGCTAAGCAGGCGTTCACCTCATTCGAAATGGTCAAAGAGGGCCATTGGCTCTATCAGCATGCTCCGCACGAACGAGTGGCGACAAAACCGCCGTTGGTCGGCTGGATCTCATCTGCGCTTTTCGCGGTGACACGCTCGTGGGAAATCGCATGGCGTTTGGCGTCGCTCGTCGCTGCGCTCGCGCTCGCGGTCGTGTTATTCCGGGCTGCTAAGGACGCGTATGGAAAAGTCGCCGCGGTAATTGCGGTCGGCGCGTTTGGACTGAATCTGCTGAGCCCGCGGCTGGCCACGCTCGTGCGCACCGACATGCCGCTGGCACTTGTGA
>DASXOI010000306.1:0-5022 GCA_036494375.1 Candidatus Udaeobacter sp. | reverse complement strand
AATCGCAGACAGGATTGTCTGCGTCACGGCGTTAGCCTCGCTTCTTCCTCAGCGAAGCCAAAAACAACACGACGCCGATCCCGGCGAGAATAATGGCGATGGTAAAGCCTGTGCACGAGATCTCGCCGCGGTAATGATAATCTGCTTTGAGATGCCCGGCGAGGCCTATCAGAAAAGCAAGAACGCCAACGCAGAACGAAATCAGCCCAATCGCGCGCTGGTCGTCATTGGAAATTTTCATTGGCAGCGGCAATCAAATATAGCCGGCAGCGCAAAATTCAAGTGCGCTCTTTAGATGAAAGGCGTTAATTCCGGAATGCGCGGGAATCAGCTACTGATATTTGCACTCGTTAGCCTCGGATCGGTTTTATCCTTGGATGCGCAGATCGATCGCATCACCGGTAAAAATTTCGCCACGCGATCGGAAGTTTTGGCGACGCATGGAATGGTTTGCACCAGTGTGCCGGCGGCCACGGAAGTTGGGATCGAGACTTTAAAGCACGGCGGCAGCGCAGTGGACGCGGCGATCGCCGCGAATGCGACGCTCGGGTTGATGGAACCAGTCTCGAATGGCATCGGCGGCGATCTTTTCGCGATCGTTTACAGCGCGAAAGAAAACAAACTTTACGGAATCAACGGGAGCGGGCGGTCGCCGCTTGGTCTGAGCTACGACGCGATGAAATCAGAACTAGCGAAGCTTCATAGCGAGACTATCCCACCGCGCGGCATGTTGCCGATCAGTGTTCCCGGATGCGTCGACGCGTGGGCGGAGCTAAACAAAAAATTCGGCAAACTGAAATTGAGTGACGATCTCGGTCCGGCGATCCGCTATGCCGAGGAAGGTTTTCCGGTCACCGATTTGATTGCGTATTACTGGTCGTTTGGTCCGCGCCTGTACAAAGGGTTGCCCGGAGCGTTTATCGAAACCTACACACTGGATGGCAAAGGACGCACTCCCGGTAAAGGCGACGTTTTTAAAAATCCAGATTTGGCGAGAACGCTGCGATTGATTGGCGAGAAAGGACGCGACGCTTTTTACAAAGGCGAGATCGCTGACAAGATCGACGCGTTTATGCGTGCCAATGCCGGGTTCCTGCGGAAAACCGATTTCGAGAACCATACTCCGACCTGGATCGAGCCCGTCTCGGTCAATTATCGCGGCTACGATATATTCGAGCTTCCGCCGAACGGTCAGGGCATCGCGACGCTGCAGATCCTGAACATTCTCGAAGGGTTCGATCTGCGCGCGATGGGACGAAACTCACCTGAGACGCTGCACGCGATGATCGAGGCAAAAAAGATCGCGTGGGCCGATCGAGCGAAATTTTATGCTGATCCTGCGTTCGCAAAGATTCCGCTCTCCGGGTTGCTTTCCAAAAGCTATGCGGCGGAGCGCCGGAAACTGATCGACCCGAACCATGCGGCCAAAACTGTGGAGGCAGGCAATCCGCAAAATGGAGATGGCGCGCCCTCGCGCCGCTCTGCCGGGATTTCGGCCCGAGGGCCGGCCGGCTCCAGTTCGCTTATAGATGATGGCGATACGATTTACCTCTGCACTGCGGATGATGAAGGCAATATGGTCTCGCTCATCCAAAGCAATTATCGCGGGATGGGCAGCGGGATCGTCGTGCCGGGTCTCGGTTTCATGTTTCAGGATCGCGGCGAGCTTTTCTCGATGGACCCGCAGCACGCCAATGTTTACGCGGCGGGAAAACGCCCGTTTCACACCATTATTCCCGGATTCGTGATGAAAGACGGCAAACCGTGGGAAGCGTTCGGGGTCATGGGCGGCGGCATGCAGCCGCAGGGACACGTTCAGGTGCTCACGAACCAGATTGATTTTGATTTGAACGTCCAGGAAGCCGGCGATGCGTCCCGCTGGCAGCACGAAGGCGACAACGAACCTACCGGCGAAAAGATGAATCCTTCAGGTGGATATGTGGAAGTTGAAAGCGGTATTCCGTACGAAACGGTGCGCGAGCTGCGCAAGAAAGGACATGACGTGCGTTTCGACGTCGGCGGTTATGGTGGGTATCAAGCGATCAAAGTCGAAATGCACGACGGCCGGCGCGTTTACGTCGGAGCCAGCGAATCACGCAAAGACGGAATGGCGGCCGGTTACTAGATTCGGACGAAACGGAGAAACGGGGAATGGGCGAATCTTCCGCATTCACGTGTTCATCGGCCGACCAATGACCCATTTCTCCGGGTGATCGATCATACGCACGAGCTGGCCAAGTATGTGTTCGTACGCGTCATCGATTGCTTGGAATTCGGCGTTACCGATGTAGCCGTGATGAACTGCAAATTCCATGTGCACTTGCGTCTCGGCGGCCTCGCTTTCGGAATCGCTGAGCTTTGAAATGAATGCCGCTGTGTAGCGCCGCTTGCGCCATGCCTCCGCAATGTTTGCGCAAACAGAGCGGGACGAACGACGAATTTGATCTGTTAGTGCATACCGCTCCCCGTCGGGAAATTTCTTGCTCAACTCATAAACACGCAGTCCGGTCTCCAGCGCGTTTTGATAAACATCCAAATCTCGAAAATGCCTGACCGGTTTTTTCGCTGTCTCCCAAAATCGGCCGTCCGGCTTTTGATTTTGCTTTTTTTCGTCAGTTTTCACCATGTTCTTCCTTTCGCCGATTCACCCACTCGCCGATTCGCCGACTCCGGAGTGACTATTGCTTGGGCCCCTTGAGCTCGGCGAGTTTTTCTTCCGCATTGGTTACGTCGGATTTGTGCGCGCTGCCGAGCTGAAGCAAGCGTTGCTGACGCCGCAGATTCGCTTCGGCAAATTCAAGCTCGGCACTCTCGCGTTTTGCTACTGCTTTTTGCTCGGCTTCAATCAATTGCGCGAGCGCTGTTTTCGCTACTTCCAGCTCTTGTTTTGTGGCTTCGCCAGACGCAACGCGCGATTCCTGCTCGTCGACCGCCCCTTTGGCTTGGGCGACTCGAGCGCTCGCCACTTCAGCTTCGCATTTGATCACTTTCAATGCTCGCTGCTCCACCTCGACCTTCGCGAGCACGCCGATTCTCCACATGCGTTCCGCGCCGGCGGCGCTTCGTTTGGAACGCTCCAGTTTTTTTTCGCATCGAGCAACATCGCCGTCCGGCGTTCCCGCCTCGGCAAGTTCATCGGAAAGATTTTGCTTCAAGACCGGCGGCTCAATGTCGAACTCACCAGGCTCGTCAGTATCTTTCGGTTGATCCGCAGCTAATGCGATCATCGCGCTGGTGAAAAACATCACCGGCAAAGCGATCGCGCGGATCATGGTGGCAGTTTATCACAAAATTTCCTTGGTGGAACGGTCGCCGCGGCGACTCCTCAACGCGTTGGCAACGCGGCTTCGCCGCCTGATGTTTGCGCCTTTGGCGAACGGTCTGTCATCAAAGCTTGTAAGATTTTCCTTTCATCCGCCACTTTCTTTCGTTAAAAAACGAACCCGGAGGAATTTATCTATCCGGTCAAACGTCAAATCCTGCTAACCGTCGTCATCTCAGGATTGATCCTTTCATCGGCATCGGGCGATCTTTTTCCGAGTTCCGGACCTGTTGTGTCGGGCAAAAGTGCGCGTCTTCGATCATGGAAAGCAGCGGCACCGAAGACGGCCCCGGCTCCGGTGAAACGCGCCATTTGGGCGGCGAATCAACTTCGGTCGAAACCGTACCGGTACGGCGGCGGCCACAAATCATTTAACGACCACGGTTACGATTGTTCCGGCACAGTCTCCTATGTCCTGGCCGCGGCTGGTTTGATCAGCACCCCGATGAGTTCAACGGAGTTCCGCAGCTATGGCGAAAGCGGTCCTGGCAAATGGATCACCATCTATGCGCGTGAAGGCCATACTTTCGCCGTTATTGCAGGGCTGCGCTTGGATACCACGCCATTTGATCGCTACACCGGCAAATGGGCGCCTCGTTGGTACGCGGCTTATCGGCCACCGAGTGGCTTCGACGCAAGGCATCCTGTCGGATTGTAGCCGAAATTCAAGGAATGACGGCTTCCCAGCCGTCAAATCTAATATCGACGGCTGCCCAAGCCGTCGCTCCTTGGGGTGCCGCTTTTCTCCGTTGGTTATTACAAATTTCTAAGGTTTCCCTGGAGCTTGGATATTGAATGTTGGAGCTTTGTTCCCGCGAGCCCATTACAAGATGTCATATGCGAATCACTCGTTGGAGTACGGCAATATTACTCACAGTGCTGGTACCGCTTTACGCTGCCCCAGCACAACAACCTCATGTCACCTCCGAGCAAGTGACGCACGCTGTTCAGGAACTCGAGAAATTGGCGCAAAAGCAGATTGACCAAAACGCGGTACCCGGTCTCGCGATCGCAATCGTGTTTCAAGACAAGGTCGTCTACGCGAAGGGATTTGGCGTGAGCGATGTAAATACAAAGGCACCGGTTGATGCGGACACCGTGTTTCAGCTGGCGTCGGTATCGAAGCCGATTGGCTCAACAGTGGTTGCCGAACTGGTCGGCGAGACAAAAATCAGCTGGGACTCGAAACTAAGCGCGCTCGATCCCACATTCGAGATGTTCGATCCCTGGGTCACGCGCGAAATCACGATTCGCGACATGTATACACATCGGAGCGGCTTGCCCGATCACGCTGGCGATCTGCTCGAGGATATCGGCTTTACGCGCGCGGAAATTCTATTTCGTCTGCGTTATCAACGTCCCGATAGCAGTTTTCGTTCGCATTACGCTTACACGAACTTTGGCATGACCGAAGGCGCCGTCGCGGCGGTTAAACCATACCGGCTGGAATGGGAGGAGGCGTGCGCTCAAAAACTGTACAAACCGCTCGGCATGATTTCGACCAGTTCGCGTTACGCCGACTTCATCGCGCGCCAGAACAAAGCGCTCGGACATGTGCTGGTGAATGGCAAATGGGAACAAAAATTCAAGCGCGATCCGGACGCGCAATCGCCCACCGGCGGCGTGAGTTCTTCGGTTAACGATGTGGCGAAATGGATCCGATTACAGCTCGCCAATGGAAAATTTGATGGCAAGCAGGT
>DASXOI010000305.1:0-15968 GCA_036494375.1 Candidatus Udaeobacter sp. | reverse complement strand
GAGAAACCACGGATTGCGCGGATGTCACAAATAAAGCAACTACCCGATTTTCAGAAGAAACACCTGGCTGAGGAGCACTAGCTGTTCGCAGCGAGCTCACGCGGGCACAAGTCTTTATGCGCCGTCCTCGCCTAAAATGCTTTGTCCGTGTTCGAACAACGCTTAGGGACTGAAAGTTCGCAGCCGCAGGGCGCGATCGCCAGGTCGTCGCGGCGAGCGCACCTGCGAACTCCATCCGTGACATCCGCGTAATCCGCGGTTTGTTTGAAAACCATGACTGGGACAGAAGAATCCATTGAGCGCCGAATCGAGCGGCTGCACGGGGGCGGAATTATCGACATGCATTTCGATTTGCCGATGGATTTGTACGAAAAACGCCAGCGCAGAGATGTTCTTGAAACAGAATTTTTGCCGGAATTTGAAGCGGGGAACGTCTCCGTCGTCGGCGCCGCGATTTACGTTGAGGATCGCTATCTGCCGGAAGCTGGGTTGCGCGTGGCACTCGATCAAATCGCACGACTGTACGCCGAAACAGCAGCGTCGGACCGCTTCGCGATTTGTAAAAATTATGGCGAAACTCAAGCGGCGCGAGAAGCGGGCAAGATTGCTTTTCTCATCACGATGGAAGGCGTGGAACCATTGGGCACCGATCTAAATCAATTGCGCGTGTTTTACGAACTAGGTGTGCGCGCAATCGGACTCACCCACGCCCGAACCAATGCGGCTGGAAACGGCGGAGTTTTTGCGGCGAGCGGCTCCCCGACTGAAGGGTTGACACCGTTCGGTTGCGAAGTCGTGCGCGAATGCGAAGCGCTCGGCGTCATTATTGATCTTGCGCACATCAACCCGGCGGGGTTTGAAGAGATTCTCTCGATTACAACCAAGCCGCCGATCGTGTCGCACACGAACGTTCGCCAGTATTACGACATCGAGCGCAACATTAGTGATGAACAGATCAGGATAATTGGCGAACGGCGCGGCGTGATCGGCGTCAACTCCATCCTCGTGAGCCCGCGAGAAGAAGAAAGCACGCTCGACAAGTACGTCGATCATATCGTCCACATAGCGAATTTGATCGGGACCGACAGTGTCGGGATCGGCTTCGATTTCTTTGAGTTCATTTACCGGCAGTGGCCCCAATCCAGACAGAAGGAGCTAGCTGCAAAACTTACAACGCCGCACTTTATCCCCGACCTAACGAACCACTCGCATGCGCGCAATCTCACCCGCAGATTGATCGAACGCGGATTCGGCGACGCTGACATCGAAAAAATTCTGCGCGGGAACTGGCTGCGGATTTTTAAAGAACTGCTCTAGCCAGTGGCTGGTCGGGCTGGAATAGAAATCGTATAAGTGATCAAGGCACAGATGATCACCATGCCAATCATGGCGAAGATAAAAATTGCATCGGCGATCTTTTCGAGGCGATGCATTCGCCGCACAGACCGGGAACGCAGCGCCCAATAAGAAAGAAGGCAGGAAATCAGGAATAGCAGTGCGTCTCCGGCCAGAAAATCATCCGCCAGCGTGTCCGCGCGTCCGAATGTAATGACCACCCGAATCAACCCGATGACAGTCAGGCAAACGCCCACCATGGCGGAGGAGACTGTGAAAATGTGGATGCAGATATCCTGCTCCAGATTCGTGCCCGCCTCGCGATGCCTGTTCGTTTCTTCCTCCATGGCAATCCCTTTTTAGACCAATCGCGAAAGCGACTGTTCAGACAATAACCGCTCTGATAGGAAACCCTCAGGACCTCACCGGAGTCGCATTTGAAATTTACAAATCTCACACGGCACACGGAGATTGGGGCTAATTCGTACTATCTCGAAATTGGCCATCAACGGGTCGTCCTCGATTGCGGAATGCACCCGAAACACACCGGAGAGGATGCGCTGCCTAATTTCAAAGCAATCGGCGATCGCGAGGTCGAGGCCATCCTTATGTCGCACGCCCATCAAGACCACATAGGCACCCTGCCTGTGGCCATGCGACGTTTCACGCGCGCGCGAGTTTTCATGACCGAGGCGACGGCTGAGGTCGGCAGCGTCCTTTTGCACAACTCAGTCAATGTGATGACGCGGCAACGTGAGGAGATCGGAGAAATGTCATATCCGCTTTTCACGCATCGTGAAATCGATCGCGCATCGGGGAGCTGGCGCCGCTGTCCGATGCGTCAGCGGATCTCCATTGCGGGCGAACGGGCAGCCGATCGCGAAAAGGACACCTTAACATTCGAGTTCTTCGATGCCGGACATGTGCTCGGCTCGACCGGAGTAATGCTCCGCGATGAAGGCCAAACTGTTTTTTACACCGGGGATGTCAATTTCGACGATCAAACAATCATGCAGGCGGCGCCTTTCCCCGAGGAGAAACCTGATGTGCTGATCATGGAATGCACACGCGGTGATCACGCAAAACCTGAAGGCTGGACCCGTGCCGGTGAAGAGCAACGGCTGGCAGAGGCGCTTGCAGCCGCTTTCGAGCGGGACGCGTGCGTCCTGATACCGGTGTTCGCGCTAGGTAAGACACAGGAGGTTCTCGCGATGCTCTACAAGTTTCGCCGCCAGCGACTGCTGCCAGAATTTCCAATTTATATCGGCGGTCTGAGCTCGAAGTTTACAGACATCTATGATCGCCGCACCCACACCAGCCGGCGGCAATTGCCACGCCTGAAACTCATGAGAGAAGTAGCGCCGTTCATTTTAAATGATGAAACGGTGCGCGATGCCGCGGTGCGTGGAGGGCGCGTGTACGTTCTCTCCAGCGGAATGATGATTCCCAAAACGCTGTCGAACGTTTTTGCGCGGCGAATTATCGAGAACCCTCAGCACTCGATCTTTTTTGTCGGCTACGCCAGTCCGGAATCGCCAGCCGGCCTTCTGCGGGAAGCGGGATCCGGCGGCGAAGTAGCCCTCGATCCCGAAAAATCGCCGCAACGCATCCGCTGCAACATCGAACAGTTCCAGTTTAGTGCACACGCGACGCGCGAGTCGCTGATTGAGTACGCCAAAAAGATTTCGCCGAAAAAAATTCTTCTTGTACATGGTGACCCGCCGGCAGTCGAGTGGATGCGCGCTACATTATCGAACGAACTTTCCACGTCGCAGATCATTGTGCCGGAGCCAGGAGTGGAGTTAGAGCTGTAGCGGCGCCCTATGAGCGCCGTTTGGTGTTAAATTGGTAACGGCGGTCATAGACCGCCACTGCAGCTATGCGCATTGCTTCCTGGAACATCAACTCGTTGCGCAAAAGGCAGGACCGGTTGTTTGCATGGCTTGAGGAGACACAACCAGACATTGTCTGCCTGCAGGAGACCAAATGTCCGGACGGACAATTTCCGGCGCTCGCATTGCATGCGGCGGGGTATCGTTTGGCGTATCACGGAGAAAAATCGTACAACGGCGTAGCGATTCTCGCGAAGAACGAGCTGCGCGATGTTCGCGCGTCGCTTTGCGATGAAGTGGTCGATCCGCAGGCGCGCGTTATTGCGGCGACCGTAGGCCAGTTGCGCGTATACTCAATTTACGCTCCTAATGGACAATCCGTCGGCTCGCCGGCGTATGAACATAAACTGCAATGGTATCGGCGGCTTCGACAATGCGTTGCGAGCGAAAAATTTCCTGACTTAGTCGTATGTGGTGATTTCAATGTCGCTCCGGAAGACACCGATGTTTACGACGCCGAGCTTTGGCACGGCGCCATCATGGCTTCGGACGGCGAACGCGCGGCTTATCGTGATTTGTGCAGCCTCGGTCTGCTCGACACGCTTCGAATCCATCACGAGGACGGAGAACTTTTCAGCTGGTGGGATTATCAAATGCGCGCGTTCGAAAAAAATCGCGGCCTGCGCATAGACGCTGTTCTGGCAAGCGAATCGCTGGCGAAAAAATGCATCGCCTCGGGGATCGATCGCGAAATGCGTGCTGGAAAAGATCCTTCCGATCACGCGCCGGTATGGGCGGAGTTTGCAGAATGACTTGTCATCCCGAGCGAGGTCGAGGGACCTCGTGGCATTACCTTAAGCTAGGATGCCGGGATTCTTCGACTCCGCTTCGCTTCGCTCAGAATGACGTTAGTTAGTGAATATCTGTGAAGCGAACTGAACATCTTCGCGTTTCCAATCCGCCGCCAAAGCCGCTGCTAATCTGGGACGGCGACTGTGATTTTTGCCGATTATGGATCGAGCGCTGGCGCGAAATGACAGCGGGTAAGATCGACTGCACCACTTATCAAGAAACAAGTGACCGCTTTTCTGAGATTCCATTGGAAGAGTTCAACCGCTCGTTGATTTTAATCCAACCGGACGGCACAGTGCTCTTCGCGGCGGAAGCGGCGTATCGCTCCCTGGCGAATCGGCGGTCGGCCGAATGGCTGGCTTGGAGCTACGATCATGTCCCCGGGTTCGCGGCTGTTTCTGAAACCGGCTACGGCTTCATCGCTCGCCACCGGAAATTTGCGTCAGCGATTACTCGATTGCTGTGGGGCAAAGACGTGCGGCGTCCGAGCTATTTTTGGGCGCGGCGGTGGTTCCTGCGCACACTCGCCGTGATCTATTTAATCGCCTTCGTGTCGCTTTGGGTTCAAGTGGACGGACTTGTCGGCAGCAATGGAGTGTCGCCCGTCAATCCATTCCTCTCAGCAGTTCGGGGCCAGGTCGGGTCGAACGCTTACGGACTATTGCCCACGCTATGCTGGTTTAACTCGAGTGATGCGTTTCTTCACTTTCTTTGCGGCAGCGGCGTTTTCTGTTCGTTGTTGTTGATCTTCGGGATCGCTCCGGCGGTTCTACTTGTCGCGCTCTTCGTTTTGTACTTATCGCTCGCAATCGCAGGCCAGGATTTTTTCGGTTTTCAATGGGATGTTCTTTTGCTGGAGACCGGTTTTTTATCGATCTTTTTTGTGCCGTGGCGGCTATGGCCGAGGGAGCTTTCATGGTGGCCGAGGTCACCGCCCCCGGCTATAGCGCCGGTCTCGGGAGCTGGTTTGTTTTTGCTGAAGCTTCTTTTGTTCAAACTAATGGTGATGTCAGGCGTGGTGAAGTTAACCAGCGGCGACGACAGTTGGTGGAACCTGACAGCACTCGATTACCACTACTGGTCCCAACCGTTGCCCACGGTGTTCGGTTGGTGGGCGGACAAAACTCCCGAGTGGTTCAAGCATTTTTCCGTGGCGTTTTGCCTCGTAGTGGAAGTCATCGTGCCATTTTTCATCTGGGCGCCGCGTCGTCTCAGATTGATTGCTGCGGGACTGCTCATTTTTCTTCAACTCGCGATCGCGATCACCGGAAACTATTGCTTTTTCAACCTGCTCACGATCGCGCTGTGCTTATTGCTGATCGACGATGCGGTGGTAGGGCGTGACCGCCGGGCGCGCCGTAACCAAAACGTGGGCGCGGCCGGCGGTCGCGTCCTACCACAACAATTGTGCGCCTATGTTGGGATGTTTGTGATCATCGTGACGTTCCCAATCAATGCGTGGTTAATCTTCAGTGCATTTAAACCGTTGAGTCGACCACCGCGCGTGCTGGCGCATGTTTACGAAAGGCTCGAAGCATTTCGCATCGTCAACGGCTATGGCCTTTTCCGCATAATGACGAAAGACCGCTTCGAAATCATCCTCGAAGGGAGCGCTGATGGAATCGACTGGCTCCCTTACGAATTCAAATGGAAGCCCGGGGACGTAAAACGGGCGCCTGGTTGGTGTGCGCCGCACCAGCCAAGACTCGACTGGCAGATGTGGTTCGCCGCTTTGGGAACGCCTCGCGAAAATCCGTGGTTCGTCGCGCTGGTCTACCGATTGCTCCAAGGCTCGCATGAAGTGAATGGCCTGCTCGCAAACAATCCATTCTCCGACAAACCGCCGCGCTATATTCGCGCGATGTTTTATCGCTATCGATTTACGACGGTGGACGAACTTCGCCACACGGGCGCGTGGTGGAAACGCGAGGAGCTTCACGAATACTTGCCAACACTTTCGCTGGAACAGTTCCGCTAAGCGCGATCAAGAGAATCGTCTCCACTGTCTTAAGCGGAAACGATCTCCAACTCACCACACAGCGGCGGACTAGAGACCCCGCTCCTTGGCGAGCTAGTCTTGAGCGGGCGCGCTGACGCGATATATTCGCCGCGGAATGGCGAGGGAAGAACAGATCATCACGGAGGGCACAGTGACGCAGGTTTTGCCTGGGACGATGTTCCGCGTCGACCTTCCCGGCCAACGCAATGTCCTGGCGCATATTTCAGGTAAAATGCGCAAGCATTTCATTCGGATCGTGCCCGGCGACAAAGTTTCGGTGGAGCTTTCGCCATACGATCTGACAAAAGCGCGAATCATCTTTCGCGAACAATAATTTTCAGTTTCCTCGCTTGGTGAAGACGTTAGGACGTTTAAACGTCAGAACGTTTATAAGGCAAAAGAAGTCCGCTTGAAGCGTGCGACACGTTTATGATTTGAGACAAGTCGGCGTTTGCCCCTTTTGCGAAGCACGCGGATAGTCGGAGCGAACAAGTTAACTGGAGATTACCAATGGCAGAACAAAACAAACCAGGAGAACAGACAACACCGGCCAGCGCCGATCCGCAGGACAAATTGCAGAGCAGCAAGGACCATGCGCGTAAAGCAGCGGAAGATTTAAAATCAGCCGCAGGTGCTTTCGCCGATGAGTACCGCGGAAAAGCGGAGCAGGCCTGGGGCGAAGCGCGCGGCAAAGCGGAACAAGCTTGGGGCGATGCCACAAGCCGCGTTCGGACGTTCCAGGAAGACGCAGAGCAATACGTCCGTGAAAATCCAACAAAAGCAGTATTCACGGCGCTCGGAATTGGATTCGTGTTGGGTCTGATCTTCCGGCGTTAGGTTTCGAAAAGCGCCGGAAATGAGCAGCGGGACCCTTCCATCTCGCAATCCTGCAGGCCATTCCGGTTTGCTCGACAACGCGCTGGCACTAATCAGCGCAGTTGTAGCATTTTTTGAGAGCAGGTTTGTTCTACTTGCGCAGGAATCTAAATCGGCTGCGGTACAGGTGCTGATATTGTTGGGTTGCGTCATCGCGGCGCTGGCACTCTGCGTGATGGGGTACGTTTTCCTCATCGTCAGTGCCGTTGTTGGTCTTGCGCATTTGCTCGGGACCTCATGGCCAGTTGTGGCGCTGGTTGTTGCGCTGCTACATTTCATTATCGCAGGAGTGCTGTTGGTGGTGGCACACAGCCGAATCACCAAGCCGATGTTTAGGGATAGCATTGATGAACTAAAGAAAGATCGCGAATGGCTGAAGACTCTCAATCAATCAACGAGCTAAAAGGAGAAATAGCAGGTTCGCGGCAGCGCGTAGCGAACGAGTTGCGCGGCTTGCGTTACGAACTCGATTTCCCGGCGAAATTCCGCAGGTCATTCCGAAAACAGACCGGGTCGTGGGTCAGCGCAGCGGCAGCAGTTGGGGCGGTAATCGCGCTTGCGCCAATGCGAAAGAAGAAAGTTTACGTGGACGCAAGGACTCGCCGTAAAGGCGATAAAAAGCTGATGGAGACGGGGCTTGCCATGGCGGCGATAAAGCTGGTCGGAAATCTCGCCCGACCAGTCGTGATGGAGTTTGTTAAGAACCGGTTCTTTTATTCTGGCGAACCTTCCCGCGGCAGGAAATAATGTCATCCTGTCGTTCGGGTCAATGTGCCCGTGAGGCAGCTGAATGCTTCCCCGCATGACGCCACAAATTTCACCTCCTTCGTTCAAATCGCACCCCCTGCCGCACGTCGATAATTATCTCGAGATTGGGCAAAAAGCTGGTGCATCAGACGTTCACCTCGGCGTGGCCGCGCCGCCAATCTGGCGAGTGTACGGAACGTTGCAGCCCATGTGGCCAGACGCGCCGGTTCTGACCAGCGAACAAACCGTCGTGCTGGCAGAAACGTTCATGCCGGAGGTGTACAAGGATGAGCTCAACACCCGCGGCGACTCTGACTTTGCGTATGAGAACGAACACGCTCGCTATCGAGTGAGTGTCGTCCGCCAACGGTTGGGCGTTGAGATTGTGTTTCGGGTGATCAATTCTTACGTCCGCACAATGGACGATCTTGGATTGCCTGAGCAGCTTAAGTTACTTACTCGGTATCAGAACGGCCTCATCCTCGCGACCGGTTCTGTAGGCACCGGCAAATCAACGACGCTTGCCGCGATGGTTCAGCAAGTCAATATCGAACGGCACGATCACATTATTACACTCGAGGATCCGATCGAATACGTCATCCACTCAAATAATTGTCACGTTAGCCAGCGCGAGGTTTTCACGCACACCGAGTCGTTTGCCACGGCGCTCCGCGCGGCGCTGCGCGAAGATCCCGATGTAATCATGGTGGGCGAAATGCGCGACTTGGAAACAATTTCACTTGCGATCACCGCCGCAGAGACTGGACACCTTGTTCTAGCTACCCTTCACACCTCCAATGCATCGCGCACACTTGATAGGTTACTGGATGTGTTCCCGCCGGAACAACAGGAACACGTCCGTGTTATGGTCGCTGAATCGCTGCGTGGCGTTGTCAGTCACCAGTTGATACCGCGGAAAGATGGAAAGGGTCGCGTGCTCGCGCTTGAGATTCTCACCAACACACCCGCTGTCGCCAACGTCATTCGCGAAAACAAAACGTTCATGTTGCCCGGTATTATTCAGACCGGAAAGAAGCAGGGAATGCGGTTGATGGACGACACCCTGATTGATCTTTACCAACGCGGTCTTATCAGTGCACAGGAAGCTTATGCACGCGCCGAGCAGAAGGATGTCGTGCGGCAACAAGTGAAAGCATGACGGGGATTGCGCAGATAAGTGACGCATTCACGAATAGATCTTCACGCCAAAATTGATTTCTGAACGCAGTCTCCGGTTTCCCATGGCTTATCTTGACCAATTTCTGCAGACCGTAGTCCAACAGGAGGCGTCGGATTTGCACATCGCCGAGGGCGAACCGCCAAAGATACGGGTGCATGGGGACATAACGCCGATTCGAGCGGAGCCGGTTTCGCACGATGAGGCCAAGCGAATGTTGAACGAGGTTTGCGGTTCGAATAACTGGGAACTTTTTGAGCAGCACGGCGATCTCGATTTTGCCTACCAGATGGATGAGGACTCTCGATTTCGCAGCAACTACTTCAAGCAGTCGGAGGGGTACGCGGCGGCATTTCGACTAATTCCCACGAAGATTTCGACACTTGAGGAACTGGGCATTCCGCCGGTCGTCAAGACGTTCGCTAATTTGCGCGGCGGACTCGTGCTCGTTACCGGCCCTACTGGTTCTGGCAAAACAACTACGCAGGCTGCGCTGGTCGACTTCATTAATGAAAATTTCGCGAAGCACATAGTGACGATCGAGGAGCCGATCGAATTCGTGCACGACAATAAGCGCAGCATCATCACACAACGCGAAGTGCCTGCGGATTCAGAATCGTTTGCTGCCGGCCTGAAAGCCTCGCTGCGACAAGATACCGACATCGTCCTGGTGGGCGAGATGCGTGACCTGGAGACCATCGCACTCGCTTTAACCGCAGCCGAGACCGGCCTTCTCGTGTTCGGCACTCTGCATACAAACAACGCGCGCAAAACCGTAGATCGCATGGTGGATGCTTTCCCCGCCGATCGGCAACCACAAGCCCGCGCGATGCTGGCGAACTCACTTCGGGGCGTAGTAGCGCAATTGCTTCTGAAAAGATCAGATCGTCCTGGGCGCATTGCCGTTAACGAAATTCTGATCGCCAATCCTGCGGTCGCTGCGATCATCCGCGAAGGCGCCACGCATAAACTGCAGGACATAATCGTTTCAGGTAGAGCACAGGGAATGCAGTTTATGGATGACGCCATTTGGGCGTTGCTGGAAAAAGGCATTGTGTCCCCGCATGAAGCATTCATGAAAGCGATCGACAAAAGCCGCTTTAAACCGTTTCTCTCCGCCGAGGAAGAACCACTGGCCGACTCCGCCGGTGGCATCCGCGAGGAAGAAAGACGCCCTCCGGGCAACCCGTTAAGATCGGTCGGCGCTCGCGCTCAGGCGCGAGCGCGCTAAGTGTTGGCGAACACGCGGCGCGGTTCGACGATTTGAGCGTCGCGATCGCAGTTCGTTAACATGTCGCCGGTTTGTCGAATGTTCGACGCGCGCCTAAAAACTTGCCCGCTGCTTGGCTCATCCAGAAGGGGAGTGACAGCATAGACATAAGCCAATCAATGACCATAGTGGCGAGACGCGAACCCTGAGAAGATGCGACGCTCACGCTGTAGCGTCCGCTGTCTTCAGCGGATTCGCTAGCGACTCAACGCTTCAACTGGCATGTCATTCGGCAATCGTCAGCACCGCGGTCGCGCTGAGTTTGCCGACGCGGAATAAGTCGAGCGCAGTATTGGCTTCTTCCAACCGGAAGGTTTCCGTGTTGCTTCGAACGGGAACGCGGGGCGCAATTTCGAAAAACTCTTCCCCGTCGTGTCGAGTCAAGTTTGCCACTGAGGTGATCATACGTTCCTCCCATAAGTCGGCATACGGAAACGAAGGAATGTCGCTCATGTGAATTCCTCCGCACACTACGACGCCGCCTTTCGCGATTGCACGCAGCGCCGCCGGAACAAGCGAGCCGACTGAAGCAAAGATGATGGCCGCATCAAGTTTGTCCGGCGGCACTTCGTCCGAACCGCCGGCCCAAACCGCGCCAAGTTCTCTCGCGGCTTGCTGTGTTGCTGTGTCGCCGGGTCGAGTGAACGCGAAAAGTTCGCGCCCTTCATAAGTCGCAATTTGCGCAATCAGACGCGCCGCATTGCCGAACCCGTAAATACCTAGACGCCGCGCATCACCCGTTTTGCGATATGATCGGTAACCGATCAGTCCCGCGCAAAGTAGCGGCGCAACCTCGACATCGCTGTAACGCTCAGGCAAATGAAAACAGTATCGCGCATCGGCCACAGTGAACTCGGCGTAACCGCCGTCAATCGTATAACCGGTAAAGCGCGCATTATCGCAAAGATTCTCTCTGCCGGATTGGCAATACGCGCAATCGCCGTCGGTCCAGCCAAGCCACGGGATTCCCACGCGATCTCCGATTCTGAATGTGGGAGCGGCCTTGGTGCCGCGACTGTCGGGACGCTCAGGTCTCTCCGATGTTTGTTCCCCGATTTCTGCGACTCGTCCCACAACCTGGTGTCCCAGAATCAACGGCAGTTTCGGATCTGGCAATTCGCCATCGACCACGTGAAGATCAGTGCGGCAAACGGCGCAGGTACTCACTCGCACGAGCAGTTGTCCATTGCCCGCCTTTGGCTTCGGCACATCGCGCAGCCTTAATGGCCGTTTCGATTCGTCGAGAACCATGGCGCGCATAGTCACTCTTCCTCTTTCTAGAAGTGATGGGTTATGAGCAGGAGCACGAGTAAGAGTAAGAGAAACTAACGCGCGCCGGCCGGCATGGGTCGCATTTCCCCCTTCCGCGGACCGGCCGCATGTTCATCTTCGTGCTCGTGATAATGGGCGCTGCGGAGAAAGGGCACTTTGTCGAGCACGTGTTCCTGGAACCATTCGAGCCAGAGATAAATCACTGGGGTGACGAATAACGTGACCAGTTGCGAGAAAACCAACCCGCCCACGATCACCAAGCCTAGCGGGCGCCGCGATGCGGCATCCTGACCGAATCCTAATGCAATCGGGATGGCGCCCATCAACGCGGCAAGCGTCGTCATCATGATGGGACGAAACCGTTCTACGCTGGCTTCGTGAATAGCCGAGCGAAGATCCCAGCCTTCGTCGATTCTTTGCAATGCAAAATCGACAACCATGATTCCATTTTTCTTGACGATACCTAATAACAGGAAAAGTCCGATGACACTGTAAAGCGAGAGCACTGAGTGGAAGAGATACAATGTAGCCAGCCCGCCGACGACTGCAGGCACGATGGCCGGGAACAACACCGTGAACGGGTGCACATAGCTCTCATAAAGAATCCCCAGGATCACATACATGACGAAAATTGCCGCAAGCACCAGCAGGGGCAGCGATTGAAACAACTGCCTAAACACGAGCGCCTCACCTTGGAAGGTTCCCTGGACAGTTGGGTAATGCGGCTGGATCTGCGCTACAGCATCCTCAATGTACTTCGTAGCATCGCCAATCGCGGCGTTCGGCAACAGGTTGAAATTGAAAGTGACACTGGTGAACTGGTTGAGATGGTTCACAGCCTGCGGCCCAATAACTTCCTTGGTGGTTGTTACAACACGAAGTGGAACAAGGCCTGCCATGTTACCCGTCGTGGTGGCGATGGTTCCCCCGCCCGATCCGCTCGCGCTGAAATTGCCGCCGGTGCTGCTGCGGACGTAGAGATCGTCCAAGTCGTCAGGATGCGCGCGATCTTTGTCTTTAACTTCAAGAATGACCTGGTACTGGTCGTCCGGTTGCTTGATTAGATAGATGTAGTTTTGAGAGTAGGCGTTGCGCATCAAACTTTGAATCGCAGAAGTAGAAACGCCGTAGGTCGCGGCGCGATCGCGATTGATGTCGATCCTGAGATTGGGCGTGCTGTGGTAATAGTCGGAGCGAACACTGGAAAAGCCTTTGAATTGTTGCAGCTTTTTCAATAATTCATCGGCCATCGCGTAAACGTCCTGAGGTACGATGCCGCTAATGGTGTAGGCATACTGGCCCTGGCTCTGGCTCGTTGCCCCGACGCTGATTTGCAGCAGTGGAGTCGGTGTCAAAACCGCAGTGATTCCCGGAATGGTAGCGATCGACTTCTGCAGTCGCAAAACGATCTTGTCGATTGCTTGACGCTCACTACGCGGCTTTAGAAAAAGGAACATTAACCCCTGCGATAAGGGGCTGCGCGAAGAAAAACCGGCGAGCGTGAAAAACTGTCCCACCGCTGGATCCTCCTGGATTTTTTTGTTCACCTGCGCTTGAAATGCGCGCATCTGCGCCGGCGAGGCGCCTTCCTGTGCGATGAATAAGCCGCGGATAAAACCACTGTCGCCCGGCGGTAACAATGTGAACGGCAAATGCGTGAAGAAAAACCAAAGCCCAAGAATGCAAGCCAGCAAGATCGGTACAGCGAGCCATGCGCGATCGAGGAATTTATCGAGCGTCCGGCCATAGGCAGCGATCACGCCCTGGATAAAATTGGTGGTGTGCCGTTCCATCCAGGCGCGCTTATGGCCGGCCCTCCGCTCACCCAGGATGCGCGCGCACATGAGCGGTGTCAGCGTTAACGACACAAGTCCCGAAGCCAGAATTGCTACGATGATAGTGACGGAAAATTCGCCGAAGATGCGGCCAAGCAGTCCAGGAATGAAAACCAGCGGAATGAAAACCGCGGCAAGCGAAAGCGTCATCGACAGGATGGTAAAGGAAATTTCGCCGGCGCTGTTGTAAGTCGCTTTCAGAATCGATTCTCCGTGCTCGGCCCGGCGCACCACGTTTTCCAAAAAGACAATGGCGTCGTCGACAAGAAAGCCGATGGCCAAGGTCAGTGCCATCAAAGTGAGATTGTTGATGGAGAAGTTGAGCATGTACATCACCGCCACGGTGAGCAGCAACGACATCGGCAAAGCCACAGCCGGAATTAGCGTGTCGGTAGCGCGGCCGAGGAACACGTAGATCACGATAACTACCAGCACGAACGCGATCATCAGCGTCCATTTCACTTCATTGGCGGAGTTGACGATGCTTTGCGAACGGTCGTACACCGGCGTGAATTGGATCGATCCCGGCAAACTCGCGCGCAGCTCAGGGAAGAGCGCTTTGACGGAGCTTGCCACTTCGACTGCGTTGGCGCCTGCCTGCCTCGAAACGGCAAGCACGACTACTGCGCGCGCTGGCTTATAACCGCGCATCCAGAAAAAGCGCGAGATTCGCTCGTCCTGAACGCTCTGACGGACATCAGCTACGTCCTGCAAATAGACCGGTGCACCGTTGGGGTTGCGCGCCACGATCAGATCCCGATAGCCCTCGGCTTTGTCGATCTGTCCATTGGGCTGGAGGACAAACGTGCGATGCGCGCCATCGAATTGCCCTGCACCGGTATAGACAGTTCCGGCTTTGATGGCGCTGGCTAGATCGTCCATTGTCAGGGCGCGCGCCGCGAGCGCAGAGGGATCTGCCTTCACCCGAATTGCGCCTTGCACGCCGTAAATGTTCACCTGCGAAACGCCAGGCAAGATATTGATACGCTGGGCTACAACGGTAGACGAATACTTATACAGGTCTCCATCGGTCAGCGTGTCTGACATCAGGCCTAACAAATAAACCGCCTGGTCGTTAGGGTTTGTTTTCTTAAACGTTGGCGGACTTGGCAGATCCACGGGCAATCTTCCCGTCGCGCTCTGGATCGCCGCCTGCACATCTGTCGCGGCGTCGACGATGCTTTTGCTGAGAACAAATTGCAATGTCAGCTGCGTAGTGCTTTGCGTGCTGGTGCTGGTGATGATGTCGAGTCCTGGGATCTGCAAAAATTGTTTCTCTAACGGCGTGGCGATGTTGTTCGCCATAGTGGTAGGATCCGCGCCGGGATACGAGCAGCTGACCTGAATAACTGGATAATCGACTGCCGGAAGATCGTTGACGGCAAGTTTGCCGTAAGTGGCGACACCAGCGACGATGACCGACAACGTCAGCAGCATGGTCATCACTGGTCGGCGAATAAAGGGCCCGGAAAGTCCCGAGCCTTTGACTGGAACTAGCTTCGCGGACGACTCGCCGTGCCCGGCGGACGACCTGGACTCGCGGCGGTCCCGATCCTTTAATTGGCCTTCGCCGTCATGTTGATCCGATTCATTCATACGACATCGCGCTTTTTGAATCGGCGGCGCCGTCAGGCGTGTACGGTTGCGGCGTGATTTTCGCCCCCGGAGAAAGCGCAATCTGGCCAGTGACAACGACCGTCTCATCGGGTTTCACACCGTTCTCAATTACGGTCAGATCACCTTGCTGGCGTTGCCCAGGAGTGACAGGACGAAGCTCGACGGTGTTGTCCGGTTTCACCACGAATACGAACGGTCCCGCCTGACTAATCTGAACGGCTTGCGTCGGCACAAGCGTCGCGTCCTTAAGCGTGTCCAGAATGAATCGGACGAGGACAAACTCGGATGGCCATAGCGTGCGATCGGGATTCGGCGTGACGCCACGAGCTTTCACCGTTCCAGAGCCGGGTTGCACTGCGTAGTCAATGAAATACAAATCACCGACCCGCGGCGTAATCGAACCATCGGCAAGGTAGGTTTGGACTTTTACATTGGGACCGCCGAGATATTTTCGAACGAGCGGCAGATCGTTCTCAGCCACGGTGAAATCCGTGTAGATCGGGTCCAAACCTTGTATCGTCACAAGAGCCGGACTGGAAGGTCCAACGAGGTTGCCGACATCAACATTGCGAAGACCGATTCGTCCATTGATGGGCGATTTGATGAAGCAAAAATCAAGGTTTACCTGAGCAGCTTCGGCCGCTCCCTTCGATTTTTGGGCGTTCGCGACAGCAATGTCGTAATCTTGCTGGGCGATAACCTTCCTCGCACGCAAATCCTCTTGTCGCTTTAGCGTCGCCTGGTCTAGCGCGGCTTGCGCTTTTGTCTGATCGACAACTGCCTGAAATGGGCGTGGGTCGATTGTGAAAAGCAAATCGCCTTTCTTCACGTCGGAGCCGTCCTGAAAATGGCGCGAGATAATGACACCACTCACCTGCGCCTGCACTTGCACCGTCTCGTAAGCGGCACAGGTACCGATTTCATCCAGGTAAAGTGGCACATCCTTCGTGATCACTTTGGCGACACTGGCCGGACGCGGAGCAGGCTGAGCAGCTTTAGCTTCAGTGGCGCGGTGCTGATAAATTCGGTAAGTAACAAAACCTGCGAGGAGAATGAACAGCAAATACGCCCATTTGGGAATTGTGTGATTCGCAGTGCGGACTCGCTTGGTTTCGGACTTGCTTGAGCGCTTGGGAATGCCGTAATCCATGACTTT
>DASXOI010000304.1:0-8805 GCA_036494375.1 Candidatus Udaeobacter sp. | reverse complement strand
AACAGGCGGAGCGGTGCAACAGACTCACGACGGACAGCTTGCTCAGCGCGGAACGCAAACCCTTGTTGATCTCACCAGGCAATCTCCACCAGCCAGTTAACTCGAACCAAAATTCGCTATGAAACCAAAATTCCTTCTGCTACCAGTCATCGCGCTTCTCTTTGCGAGCTGCGCCGCCGCTCCGCTTCTCGTTTCGACGGGCATTACTAACGGTCTTCAGTTCGGTATCAAAGACAGCGCAACCCGCACCAAGGTTGCATGCGACATGATTGCCGTGGCTGAACCGCTATCGACTATCGCTTCTGTGCCGGACCCGGCCGGCCTACATGCTTTACTCGATCAATATCTGCCCGCGGGCGACACAAAGGCGATCACCGAATCTAATCTCGTGGCGGTTTACTCGATCGAGTACGAGACGATCAAAGCGAAAGCTCCAACTGCGCAGCTGGCCATGTTCAAGACGTACGTTGACGCCGTGCAAGCTGGCGCGAGTCCGTTCTGCGCAACGGCTGCGTCTCTTCGCCGGCGATGAAAATCAAACATCTCCCGCAGCATCATCCTGGCCTTGGAAGGTCGATAGAGCATGATCCGCGCTCGCTTCGCTTTGCTGCGCCGGTCCTTCCACGCTCCGTGATCAAATCCGTGCAATGGCAGCGCAGGATTCCAATCCTTGACCAGGGCGAGCTAGGAAGTTGCACAGGCAACGCCGGCACAGGCTGGGTAGGAACGGACAACAAAGATAGGCAGGGTTTAACCCTCGTTGGCGGGAAACCTGTAGACGAGACTTTCGCGGTAGGACTATACAGTCTCGCCACCGTCCTTGACGGATTGAGCGGAACGTATCCGCCGACCGACTCCGGTTCGTCAGGGCTAGGCGTCGCTAAGGCACTACAAAAGGACACACTGTGCACGTCTTACACACACGCTTTCTCGATTGACGCTGCCTACGCTGCGCTTCAGAGCGGGCCGGTCTTGCTTGGCATCCCATGGTATAACTCCATGTTCGATCCGAAGTCGGACGGGCGCGTTCCAGTCGATCCGAAGTCTGGCTTGGCCGGTGGCCATGAAATCGTCTGCGGTCAACTGGTCGTTGAAAACGGTGTCGGGACCCAGATTTGGTTCGATAACTCGTGGGCTACGAGTTGGGGCAAAGAAGGCCGCGGTTATTTCATTCCCGAAGACCTAACCACGCTTCTGGCTGACGATGGGGACGTTACTTGCCCACAAGCCGCGGTAGTTCCGCAGCCGGCGCCACCGTTACCACCGAGTCCAAGTCCGACGCCTACGGGCTCGCTTGTTATGACTGTGAACGATCCAGGGGTGATCGCTCACGTTAATAGTGCGGCCGCGCTGAGGAAGGTTACTGACGACGCCTGGTTGACTCATCATCTCCAGGGTTACTTCGGGGTTGCGTGATTCCCGGGAATTGAAACGGACTCCGCTCCGTCGCCGAGTCTCGATTCGAGACAGTTTTCTCAAGAAGCTGAAGGCCGAACGAACGGCGATCATTTGGAATCTCGCTGGAAAGAAGTTTCGGAAACGGCCGCTAAAGAAGATTAGCCGCTCGCAGCGAAACAGGCTCAGAGTCTATTATGCGCTGCGAGAGGAATTCATTGCTCGCCCGGAAAATCAGCTTTGTCTCATCTGCAAGGCATTGAAGAGCCGAGGAAATGATCTCACGATTAGCTTGGCGACCGAGATTCACCACCAGAGGGGCCGGGCTGGCCCGCTGCTCATCGACACTACTTTTTGGGTGCCATGTTGTTTTGAACATAGATTGTGGCCGCACGAGCACCCACGAGAAGCGAGGTCGATGGGATTACTGGCGGAAGCGAACGAATGGAACGTCGCGGCCTAACAATAGACCGTGTAAAACCGCTCCAACTCTTCCCGCATTTCCGGAGGAATAACCGACCACAAGTCTTCGTTGTGTTTGATCGCTCGGATTGGCTGAGTGGCTAACGCGATCTCTTTCTTGAGCGTGGCCGATTCCTCTTTTGCTTCTTCCAATTCTACCTCGCGTAAGCTGAGGTCCCGAGAGAGCCTTTTCTTCTCGGCATCGGTTAGAGAAGGCCGGGCCTTGATTGCTCGTGGTCCTCGTTTACGGCTCATTTTCTCCAACGTCTTTTTGGGAGCTATGTAGAACGTCGGCCGCTTCTGAGGGCTATATTTCGACCTAATGATTTTATGAGCGTCCGCGCCCGACATATTTCGCAAGACATCGCGTTCGTCCTGCCAAACACGCCGTTGACCGTGACGGGTCATGCCATCAAAGGCTCTGGCGGAATGCATGGTTATCTCACCGGTGTCAATCGCTTTAACGACCGCAGGGATGTAGCGGTCAACCGATAGCCAATTGGTGATCGATCCAGCATCAACCCCAAGATATTCGGCAACGTCCTTTTGCTTCATTCCGAAAGTCTTCATCAGCTGCTTGATCATCTTGCAGCGTTGCGAGGGAAGAAGATCCTGCCGCGCCTGGGTCAAAATCATCCGCAATCGGTCACGGTACGCTTTCACGTCGGCGCCGGGCGGCGGCTCGTTGATAAGAGCCGGGATATCTTTGAGCCCAATAATTACCGAGATGCGAAAGCGACGGGCGCCTTTGGCGACCGTGAATCGGTCGCCATCGGGGATTACTACGATACTTTGTTGGACGCCGCTCTTTTCAATCGATCGACGGAGCGCGTCGTCTTCGACAAGAGCGTCTTTCGATTCGTACTCGGGCGGAACGTCGATCTTGGAAAGAGGGATGCGGTCGGAGACGATGTCTGAGGCGCCCTGGAACGGCAGCTCCAGTGTTGTTTCGCGGGAGTTACTCATCTCTTCACCTCCGCCGCAAATTTGGAGTAGTTGATCCCGTGTCGATCGAGTTCGGACCGGAACAGTTTGTCTTCGAGCAACAGCTCAAGATTTTGTGGACCGAGCGCGTGATGTAGGCGCATGAGCTTGAGCTTCGGCCTGAGCCGCGCCAAGTCTTCATCAACGCGTTTCAACGAAGCTTCCAGCGCTGATTTTGAGAGTTCGCCACGGTCTTCAAGGGCTCGAGCTTTTCGGACGACGTGTTCCAATTGCGACTTATCAACGTCCGCTTCCCGCAGGATATCGAGCACGATCTCCTGTCCCCTGGCTGGTAGCGACGTAATCGCGGTCGCGTCTTTCAAGGTCATCTCAGGCAACTGCTTTTGCAGCCGGCCGCTCGCCACCTCTAAAATATGGATCAATTTCTTGGCGTGCGGCTCGGTGATGAAATAGAGCCTCGCAATCTCTTTGAATGACAGGCCGCGGTTCACATCGGCCCGGATCAATTTCGCCTGATCGAACCAGGTATGATCGCGGCGCAGAATGTTTTCAGAGAGAAACCGGCCAACAATCTCACCTTCAGGAACGTCTTTGACGATCGCGGGAAGTTTAAGGAAACGCCGGTCTTTCGTCTCTTCGTGGAGTTCCAGCGTCGCTGTCGTGCGTCCCTCGCCGAAATGTGCCTCCCACTTGTAGAGTCCGCCATCAGGCCGGCGCCGGTCCTTGGCTGGCCATCGTGAAATATCGCGCACGTGGAGCGGTTGGCGGACGCCGATCTCACGGATTGATTCCTTGAGAAGCGCGAACTTTTTCGGCTCGCGTTCCCTGTGGATGAGAAACTTAACTTCGTAAGGATCAATGGTGATCACTTGTTCTCCGTTCATGTTCGTTTCGCTTTCTTTGAATCTTCCTTCGACATGGGCGGCAGGTGGAGTCGGATTTCTTCCTTTTCCACGAGCAGAGTTGTCGCCTCGCGCATCAGATCGGAGGAATCTCCATATCCGCGGGCGGCCACAATTCTTTCGAGCCGCGCCCGCAATTTTTTGAAAGCGCGAAATCGGAGGGTGTCATCGTAGGCAGGTCGTTTTCTCTTAGGCATGCGCCATCGGGTCCCGATAGACGACGCTTGCGGCATATTTCTGGGTCCCGATGCGGATAACATCCGATTCATCAAGGCTCAGAATCTCCGCAGCTTTTTTGGTTAACGTCTTAAGTTCAATTTGGCATCTCGCTCTGAGCAAAGCCGATTTCCTGCCCGGTTCGCCTCTGAGCGATGCAGTCGTCTTCATGTGGGCGGATTGTGCTACAAAAAGATTTTACCAACAAGAGAAAGTTTTGCTTGCCATCTTTTACAATTTGTAGCACAAGAGAGCCACGCCAAGGCCACAAGATGAAGAAAGCAAGGGTATCGAAGAACGCGGGAAGTTACGACACGCTTTATCGATTCAGATGCTACAAGGACCTTCGCCAGCGGGCAGCACGGGTCGCAAAAGCTCGCGGCCATGGCGACGCCTCTGACGTGGGACGCGAGGCGGTAATAAGCTTCGTCGAGAAAGAAGAAAAACGTCTAGGTCTGGCGACATCAAAATGAACGCGGATTTCTACACGAACGCAGAGATCGAGCGCGAATGGTCAATCTTCACGCGGAGGGTTGAATCGAAGCCTGAGAACAAACCCAAGAGCTGCCCACCGCGCTTGATTCAGGTCTTCCATTCCAAGCTCGCGAACAAGTCCCCAAAGGATTTCCATAGCTACCTCGCCTTTCGGTGTGTAGTCGGTCTTCATTCCGGTTCGCACATTGCGACAGTGGTAATCGACCCAGCCGGCTTGCGCCATTCGGTCGTAAACCTCGGACATTATCTCCTGCGGAGGTTTTGGTTCGTTCACAACTCAGGTAAAAAGCAAAACCCTTGCCAGTGACTAAAACATCCATCCTGACCACGGAAAACCGACCATGAAAATTGAAATAAAAAGACGTTGGGATGGAGTAGTCGTTTTTAGCGGATACTTCGAGTCGATAAGGCAATGCGTAGAGGCCGCGGCGAAATCCCGTGCCGACCTCTCCCGTGCCAACCTCTCCGATGCCAACCTCTCCGGTGCCAACCTCTCCATCGCACGAGCGGACTTCCTAGCAGAGGTCCTAAAGCTGCCTAACGAGCTTGAGTTTTTGAGACAAGCTCTCGTCGACGGGAAAGTAAACGGCTCGACTTATAATGACGGAGAGTGCGGATGCCTGGCCGGCACATTGGCAATCGCAAAAGGAATCAAAGGTTACTCCGGAGAAGAGATCAAAAACGGTCTCACCTTTCATGCCGACGGTTCGTCACCACGCGAGCGATTCTTCCTCGCGATTAAAAAGGGCGACACGCCGGAAACGAATTCGGCTTCGAACATCGCGCTACAGTGGACGGATGAGGCAATCGCGATTCGAGACAACATCTTGAATTCAAAGAAATGATCGAGACTTCCCGTCAGCGAGAAAAACGCGAGAAATCCGAATCGGCGGGGCGAGTAGCCCGTCAAGAGCGGTATCTCGAAAAGAACGGCGGAACAGTAGCGAAAGGCCCGCTCGCCGAATGTGAAGAAGTCATCGCCCGCGGGCTGAACAGTTTTATCGAAGTCGGGAACGCACTCCTTCGGATTCGAGAAGAGCGGCTCTACAAGGAGAAGTATTCGAGCTTCGAAGATTATTGCGAAGAGCGATGGAAAATCAGCAAGAGCCACGCGAACCGGCTAATTGGATCGTCTTGCGTTGCCGCCAATTTGGCACCCATGGGTGTCACTATCGCTTCTGAACGTGTCGCCCGTCCTCTAGTCTCGCTTCCGCCAGACTCTCAGCGGACTGTGTTCAAAGCAGCCGTCAAATCCTCCCGCAACGGCAAACCAACCGCTCGAGATGTGCAGACCGCCGTAGATCGGACATTGAACCGACGTCCCACAGAAAGCGAGAAGACCGGGACCGGGCTCGGCTCACTTTACCGCGAGACAATCAAACTGGTTAAGGCGAACTGGAAACGGTTCAACCTGGATGAGCAGGAAGCTTTCCGGGAATTCTCTGCGGAACTGGTATGAGCGCATGTCCCTACACCGTGGATAACGAGAAATACCATGAATCAGTTGCGGTCCAGATCGACCTGGCCAGGAAAGGCGTAATTAGCGCCTCGGCGGTTCAAGATCCGGATGGCTTGGAGAAAAGGGCGAAGCGGCTTTACCATGAACATTTGAACATGCCGGCGAGACGGCGCCCGAAGTTCCCGGCCGTTGTTACGAGCGACAGTCTTTTCAAATATCGCCACGAATGTTACCGGCGCGGCCTACTCAAATGAGTGCAACCACGAAAACCAGACTCAAATTCGGGACCGTTTCGGAGTTCGCGGCCGATCGAAAGATTTTGAACAACGAGCACGCGGAAGCATACGTCAGAGAGTTGGCAGGCAATATCGGCCAGATCATTCTTTGCGCGAAAAACAAGTTTAGTCAGAGAGCTGTCGCGTCATTTCCGCGGTTTCCTTCCGGCCACAACTGTACCGAGGACACGTGCGCCGACTGGATGAGAGCGCTCACTGCGTGGATAGATCAACTCCCGCCTAACGAAGCGCGGACACTCGCCAACGTGCGGTTCACTTGGAGCTAAAAGTAAATGCGCTATTCAGTCATCACCGCCAGCACTCCACAGCGTCTTGTCGATGAGACCGGCGCCGGCATCTACGTCCGCATTCCTGCGCTCTTCGATCAGATGTTGCGCGCCGGCTGGATCAAGCCCGCGGTGCACAAGCGGAAAATAAAACTCTTTGACCTGGAAGATTTAGACAAGTGCGTCGAGCGACTAAAGAGCGGCGAAATCCCTGGCTAATGAAACGCGCGCTCAATATCGGGATCTTTGGGCTTCAATCGAGCGTAGCGTCGATCGACAACGCGAGGATCATCGCCGAGCCAGACCGCAATCTTATAGAGGCTGACTCCATTACTCACGAGCAAACTGGCGAACGTATGCCGCATGGTGTGGATCGTTACCCAAGGCATCCCCTGCTCTGTCACGTGCTCTTTAAACGGTCGGGTGAAGTCGTATCGGTAACGATTCTTTCCATACTTCACGTCAGGCTGAAGCATGTAGGGCTCGCGCAATCCGTACTCGCGGAGAAAGGCCTGGAACTGCTTGGTCATCGGTATTGTGCGTTCCTCGCGATCCTTGAAATTCATCGTGGGTGTCCGACGCAGGTGGACGAGGCCAGCGTCCATGTCGAACCAAAACGACTGAGCTTCGATGATCTCCTGCTTCCGAAGTCCGGCGTGGAAGCCGCAGTAGAGAATAAATTTCAAATCGTCGCGCTTCGCGGTTCGAATCAATTGGTCGCGTTGATCCTCGTGGCAGAAATTTCGCATAGTGATTCCCGCGTGTTCGTCTGCTGCTTGGTCAATCGCGAGGCACGGGTTACGCCTGATCAGGTTTGCGGGCTTCACGCACCACTGGAAAAACGAACGGAGAATCGAGAGATAGCTGTTGGCGGTTGTAGCAGAGCGCTCGTGCAGTTTAAGATCGTAGAACGCCTGAATGTCGGCGGCGGTGACATCGGCCGGCGAGAGCTTATCGATCCAGCGAGCAAAGGCTCGCAGGATAAATCCGCGGCCGTGGGCGCTCGAGGCAGTGAACTCGTTTCGTCGCCGTTTGTAAGCGAGGAAAGATTCAATATCGCGCTCGAATCCTTGCCCGGGAACGAGTGCTGGCGCCGCTCGCATTTCAGCGGCTCTTTTGAGTGCTTCCGTAAAATCAGAAGTCTCCAGGCTGATGAAATTTCTTTTGCCGCGGCGTTGGAAATTCAGCCAGTAAATCGAACCGCGGAGATAAATCCCCCGTGTGTGCTGACGGACGGCCGCTTGCTTGCCCACTTCGCGACTGTGACAATCCATGTCACGTTTGGCAAATCAATATTGAGCAGTATACCTGCTATATTGACATTTTCCGAGGGAGCGGGTGACGAGGCTCGAACTCGCGACTTCCTCCTTGGCAAGAATCACCGCTCACCGAGGGGAACTGTAACGCTTTCGAGGGTCAAATTGTAACACCCCTGGACGAACTGAAGGATAAAAACTATGGCGGGATTTAGAAAAGCAAAAGCAGAACAGGCGGCGCTCAAGATCGGCTTCTACGGATTGGCCGGCAGCGGCAAAACCTTCACGACTCTTCTTTGCGCGGAAGGATTAGCGAAGCTCTCAGGAAAGCGTATCGCCTACGTGGACACAGAGCGTGGGACTGACTTTTATTGCCAGCCCGTCCCTGAGCGCAAAATTCATCCGGAGGCATTCGATTTCGACGCTCTTTACACCAGGTCGATCACGGAGCTTCAACAAGCGCTCTACACCGTTCAGGCCGACAAGTACTGCGCCATCGTTATTGATTCGATCACCCACATTTGGGAAGCGGCTAGGGCAGCTTATTCTGGCAAGGAGACGAAGATCGGGACCATACCGTTTCATGCATGGGCCAAGATCAAAAAGCCCTACAAGGAGATCATGTCGTTTCTCCTCTCGTCCCCAATCCATGTTTTCATTGTCGGTCGCCAGGGCAATGAGTTCGAAGAGGATGAGGAGACCGGCGAGACTAAGAAGGTAGGCGTGAAAATGAAAGCTGAAGGCGAAACGCCTTATGAGCCGCACATCTTGATCCGGATGGAAGCGGAAAAGGCCAAAACCGGTAATGCTGTCATAACGGCCTTCGCCGAGAAAGATCGAACCGGTATCCTCGCCGGGCGCACGATCTACAACCCATCGTTCGATTCGATAGTTAAGCCGTTGTTGGGACTGCTCGGCGAGAAACAAGCTCAGGTCGAAGATCCTGATTCGGTAGCCGCTCGCGACGCCGAAGTTCTTTCCGAGCGCGACGAGAACCGCGAGAAACGAGGCGCCGAATTGCTCGAAAAGCTGGCAGCTCAAATCACGCTTTGCGATTCGTGGGACGCGTTGAAAAAGATCAGCGATGAAATCACGCCGGAGTTGAAGAAGCGC
>DASXOI010000303.1:0-4033 GCA_036494375.1 Candidatus Udaeobacter sp. | reverse complement strand
GAATGAACTGCTGGCGGCGCTGGGGCAAGGAAAAGGTCCACTCGATAAGCTGGTGAAAAAAGTTGTTCTTGAACACGCGGGGGCGTCGACGTCTGCAGCCCGGGCAGCCCAGGCATTTACGTAAGGCAAAACTTACGCATTAAAAGGTCCTAACGTTCCGAGATTCCGCCTCTTCTGCGGCACGACGTTACAATCTTTGCAGCAACTGAGTGAGATCGTGACGAAAGTTTGTCTCGGAGCTGTTGTAGCCAGTGTGGGTCAATCGTACATGGCCAGTGCGATCGATGACCAACAGATTTGGAAACCCGTTCAATCCAAATGCGCGCATTGTGGCCTGTTCAGGATCAAACGCGACCGGCAGCGAGATGTGCCGATGCTGTGCAAATGCCCGGAGTCGGTCGGGCGTATCGCCGCCTTTGTTGGTTCCAACCAGCACGAATTCAACGTCGCGCCTTGTCTGTAGATCGGCACGAACACGCTCCAGCTCCGGCAGTTCAGCGATACATGGAGAACACCAGGTGGCGAAAAAATCGAGTACGAGAATTTTGCCGGCTGTCGCGTGAGTCGGCACCGGACTCTGGCTGATTGGTTCCAAAGTGAATGGCGGCGCTGCGCCATTGCCCACGTGCGTTAACGCGCGCTGCATCTGCACCGGAATATAAAACGCGCAATACCAGGCTGAGACCGCGATTAAGATCGTAGCCCCAGCGATCGAGATAATTTTAGCGAATCGCCGCCGGAATAGGAGCCACAGGGCAATCGCCACCCACAACAGAATGGTTGGCCAAAGAGAAGGTGTTTGTGGCAGGACAAAAAGTGCGAACAAGGACGTCGATGCGAAAAGAAGCAGAACAGCGGCGATTAAATCTTCGCGCGCCGGGGCACCCAACAAAAATGCAGCGAACGCAAACAGTAATGCGCCGCTGACATAAAGGAGACGAAGATCATCCGAAACAGCCAGCGCGATTCCAAACACGGCCGCGGCAACCAGGATGCCGATTCCGAAAGCGACTAGTCGCATCTTCCAGTTCGCGCAAAACAGAGATATCGAATCCATATGGTTCTCTTTCCGATTGGATGCGGCTCCGCCTCCATCTGGATTCAGACAAGGGAGGTTGTTGCGGGTTTCTTGATCGCAGAAGAGAATGGCCGGCTTATGCGACTGGTTCGAAATGCGAGCGTAATCGGTTTCGCGATTGTTTTGGCGATCGGGCCGGTGCGCGCAGGAGAGTTCGATTCAATCCTACGTTGGCGGAACGTTGGACCTTATCGCGGTGGCCGGACACGCGCGATTTGCGGTGTGCCATCACAATCGAACGTTTTCTATATGGCGCCGGTGAACGGCGGCGTTTTTAAATCAACCGATTACGGTCGAACGTGGCAGGCGATCTTCGATGATCAGCCAACGGCATCGGTCGGAGCGATTGCCGTCGCGCCATCAAATCCGAACGTTATTTACGTTGGCAGCGGCGAAGGATTGCATCGGCCGGATCTTTCGGTCGGTGATGGCGTTTATAAATCGACCGACGCCGGAAAAACGTGGACGCATCTCGGATTGCGCGATGGTCAGCAGATCCCGCAATTGGCGGTCGATCCAAAAAATGCGGACCGCATCTTTGTCGCCGTAGCCGGTCATCCGTACGGGCCTAACGAGGAACGCGGGATTTATCGATCCGTCGATGGCGGCAAGACATTCGAAAAAGTTCTTTATCGAGACGAGAACATTGGCGCCAGCGATGTGCAGATCGATCCGAGCAATCCTGAAATCGTGTACGGTGCGCTTTGGGAATCGCGTGAAGGACCATGGGAAAACGGCGTGTTCAACGGCAACGGCGGCGGCATTTTTAAATCGGTCGACGGCGGTAAGACCTGGCGCCAATTAACAAAAGGTCTGCCGGACAATATTGTTCAGGCGAACCTCGCGATCGCGCCAAGCGCGCCAAAAATACTTTTTGCCGCAGTCAAAACAAAGACGATTGCAAAACTTTATCGTTCAGATGACGGCGGCGAGACCTGGCATGGGACAACTGATGATCCGCGGCCAGGCCTTGGAATTGGCGGAGGCGATCTGCCGGTGGTGCAGTTCGATCCGAAAAATCCGCAGATCATTTACTCGGCCAGCGTCGTTTGTTGGAAATCGTCCGACGGCGGCAAAACCTGGGACGGCTGGCGCGGTGCACCGGGCGGCGACGATTATCAAAATATCTGGATCAATCCGAATAATCCCGACATCATTTTGCTGGGGTCGGACCAGGGCGCGATCGTCACCGTGAATGGCGGGAAGAGCTGGAGTTCGTGGTACAACCAGTCGACGGCGCAGTTGTATCATGTCAGCGCGGACAACTCGTTTCCGTATCGTCTTTACAGCGGTCAACAGGAAAGCGGTTCGGTCGGAATCAAAAGCCGCGGCGACGAGGGCGAGATCACATTCCGCGACTGGCGACCGGTCGCGGCGGAGGAATATGGTTACGTCGTTGCCGATCCGCTCGATCCAGACATCATCATCGGCGGCAAACTGACCCGGTTCGATCGTCGCACCGGTCAGGCGCAAAACATTCTTCCGGTGCCGGTGCAGACGGAAGATTTTCGCATGATACGAACCGAGCCGGTCGTCTTTTCGCCGCTCGATCCGCATTTATTTTTTTTCGCTGGAAACACGCTTTGGCAAACGCGCGATCGTGGCGATCACTGGGAACAGATCAGTCCGGATTTGTCACGACCGAATTACGAGCTGCCTGCGAGCATTGGAAAATACAAGGAGGATGCGGCGAAACAGGCGCATCGGCGCGGCGTGATTTACACCATTGCGCCGTCCCCGCTCGACGCAAACAGGATCTGGTGCGGGACCGATGACGGCTTGATTCATCTTACAACCGACCGCGGTAAAACCTGGAGCAACGTGACTCCGCCGAGCATTTCCGCGTGGCAGAAGATTTCGCTCATTGAAGCCGGACATTTCGACGCGAACACCGCTTACGCAGCAGTCAACACGTTGCGGATGGACGATCTGCGGCCGCACATTTTTGCGACGCACGACAGCGGCAAAACGTGGACGGAGATCGTGATCGGGATACCGGCCGGACAGATCATAAACGCAGTTCGCGAAGATCCCGAACGCAAAGGTCTCCTCTTCGCAGCATCCGAAAAAGGCGTTTATGTGTCCTTCGACGATGGCACGAACTGGGAATCGTTGCGATTAAATCTACCCGCAACTTCGGTGCGCGATGTGATTATTAAAGGCGACGATCTTGTCGCAGCCACACATGGTCGCGGGTTCTGGATTCTCGACAACATCACGCCGCTCCGGCAATTCAAACCTGTAGCCGGGGGCGCTGACCTCGGTTCTAAGTCAAGCACAGCTGCGGTCAGCGCCCGCGGCTACAGCGAGGATTTGCTGTTCAAGCCGCAGACGGCGTTGCGCGTTCGCGCGAATATGAACACTGACACGCCGTTGCCGCCCGACGAACCGGCTGGCGAAAATCCGCCAGATGGCGCAATCATCGATTATCTTCTTTCGAAAGATGCGAGTGGTCCGATCATGATCGAAATCAAAAACGGCAAAGATCAGTTGGTTAGAAAATGTTCGAGCACTGATAAGCCGGTCGAGGCGAATCCGAGCCGGCTCAGAATTCCGAGCTACTGGATCCGGCCCCCGCAAACCATCTCCACAAAAGCAGGTATGCACCGGGTTCTGTGGGACATGCATTTCACACCGATCACAGGTGCGGAGCCTGAGTTTCCGATTTCGGCGACGTATCGGAACACGGCGCCGAGGGCGACATCGCCTTGGGTCGCGCCGGGTGATTACACCGTTACGCTCACGATTGACGGCAAAACGTTCAGCCAGCCGTTGACGGTCACGATGGATCCGCGCGTTAAAGCGTCGGCATCCGATCTTCAGGAACAATTCGATCTCTCGTGGCGTTTGTATCAGCTGCGGCTCAGGCTGGCGCCGATCGGTGAGAAATTCGACCACGTGGCCGAGGAGCTACTGAGACTGAAAGCGCGAGCGGCGGAGCGATCCGACGTAACG
>DASXOI010000302.1:0-12627 GCA_036494375.1 Candidatus Udaeobacter sp. | reverse complement strand
GGCAAAAAAGACATCAATCTTTACATCAATTCACCGGGCGGCGTGGTGACAGCCGGGCTGGCAATTTACGATACGATGCAGTTTCTAACGTGCGACGTGGTCACGTATTGCATCGGAATGGCCGCGAGCATGGGCGCAGTGTTGCTCTGTGCCGGCACGAAAGGGAAACGGTTTGCCTTGCCGAATTCGGACATCATGATCCACCAGGTGCATGGCGGTGCGCAGGGTCAGGCAAGCGATGTGGAACGCCAGGTCGATTACATGTTCAAGCTCAAAAAGCGCATTATCCGCATCATCTCACAGCACACCGGCAAATCAGAAGAGCAAGTCCGACTCGATTCAGATCGCGATTACTATATGTCTGCGGATGAAGCCAAAGCATATGGGTTGGTGGACGAAGTGATCAAGTCGCGGAAGGAAATGAAATTGTTAGACGGCAACAAGCCTCCGGATGGTCGGCTGGTGGAGATGCCCGAAGCGGTATTGACGCGGAAAGGGTAATCCGGAAATCCAGAGCATATGGCGCGCGCTTCGAACCTCACCATGTGCTCCTTTTGTGGCAAAAGCCACGCTGAGGTGCGCAAGCTCATTGCAGGCCCGGGTGTTTATATCTGCGATAGCTGCATCAACGTTTGTAAAAGCATTCTCGATAAGGAGCTCAATGAAGACGCTCGACGTCAGTCTTCGAACATTCGGGTGCCGAAGCCGGCACAAATTCGGGAAGCGCTGGATCAATATGTGATCGGGCAGGAATCCGCCAAGAAGACACTTTCTGTGGCGGTGCACAATCATTACAAGCGCGTGCTGCAAACTCCCGCGCCCGCGGATACTTCAGCTGCGTTTCAGGCCGATCCGCTGGCAGATGTTGAGATTGAGAAGAGCAACATTCTCCTCATCGGTCCCACAGGCTCCGGGAAAACCTTGCTGGCGAAGACGCTGGCCAGAATTCTCGACGTGCCGTTTTGCATCGCCGACGCGACCACGCTCACGGAAGCCGGGTACGTCGGCGAAGATGTTGAGAACATCATTCTACGATTGCTTCAAAATGCCGATTATGATGTGAAGCGCGCTGAGATCGGGATTGTTTACATAGACGAGATCGATAAGATCGGACGCAAGACGGACAACGTGAGCATCACACGCGATGTCTCCGGCGAAGGCGTGCAGCAGGCTTTGCTGAAAATTTTGGAAGGCAGCACATGTAACGTTCCGCCGCAAGGCGGGCGCAAGCATCCGCACCAGGAATACATTCAGGTCAACACGGAAAAAATTCTTTTCATCTGTGGTGGCGCATTTATTGGACTCGACAAAATCATCCAAAAGCGAATTGGCCATAAAGTGATGGGTTTTGGCAGCCCGACGCTCGAGGTCGAGGAAGCGGTTCGTAAGCAGTCGATCCGGTACGTGGAACCGGAGGATTTGCTCGCGTTCGGGATGATACCTGAATTCATCGGCCGGCTGCCGGTTGTTAGTTCGCTCGACGCGCTCACAGAGGATGAAATGGTGGCGATTTTGACCGAAACCAAAAACGCGATGGCCAAGCAGTACACGAAACTCTTCTCGATGGAGGGAGTCCGTCTCACGCTGACCAAAGATGCGTTGCGCGCTCTCGCCGCGCAGGCTGTCACCAAAGGCACAGGCGCGCGGGCGCTGCGTTCATTGCTCGAACGCATTATGCTCGACATCATGTATGACGTGCCGAGCCGCGAAGATATCGCCGAAGTAACGATCAACCGCGCAGTGGTAGAAGGCAAAAAGGTTCCCCTGATTCGCAAGAAACAGGACAAGACCGCTGCTTGATTTTCCAGGCGGTCATTCTCGGCGCAGCGAAGAATCTCTGAGCCGAGATATTTCGCTTCGCTCAGCATGACAGGCTTGGTTTGGAACGTTGAGCATTGTGTGGTCTTCGGTCCGCGTTGATTGTGCAAGCTGTCGTGCGCGCCATCCTTATCAACACTGGTACCGAACTTTTGCTCGGCGATGTTCATGACGCACATCTTGCATTCATAGCGCGCGAGATCCTTCCGTTGGGTTTACGAATCGACGAGCGTCGAACGGTTCCCGATAGCGACGTGATCCGCCGAACGCTCACTGAATTATTTCCGCATTGCGAAATTCTTTTTGTCACCGGCGGTCTCGGTCCAACGACGGACGATATCACCCGAGAGATGGTGGCTGAATCGTTAGGCTTCGAGCTGTATCAGGACCCGCAACTGCTGGCCTGGCTTCAACAAAGACTGCAAGTCCGCGGCATCAAATGGACTGCCGGCATCGCGCGACAGGCGGATGTCCTTCCCGGCGCGCGCATCCTCCCGAACGAGAACGGAAGCGCCTCAGGTTTTTATTTGAAAGCAAACATCAATCCGCCCATTCCGTCGCCGCACGTTTTCGTCTTGCCAGGTCCGCCTCGCGAGCTTCAGCCCATGTTCAGGAAGTTCGCGATGCCTGTTTTGAAATCAATTCTGGAGGTGCCGCTTCCCGTCGAGCGGCGGTCGTACAGCATTGCCGGTGTAGGCGAATCGCTGGTTGAGGAAGCGATTGGCGAAAAAGTTTTAGCCATCCGAGGTATCGAACTGGGCTATTGCGCGCGACCCGGCGAAGTTGAAGTACGGATCATCGGTCAACCCGACGCAATTGAAACTGCCGATGCCATAATTCGACACGAATTGGGTGTTTCGATTTTCTCCGACAATGACGAAGCGCTTGAAGAAGTCGTGATAAGACTGCTGAAGAAACAAAAACAAACGTTGGCTACTGCCGAATCGTGCACTGGCGGTTTGATCGCAAACAAGATCACGAATGTGTCGGGGGCGTCGGAAGTGTTTCTCGCGGGATATGTCACATATGCGAACTCAGCAAAAAGCGACGTGCTGAGTGTCGATCCGGAGTTGATCGACAAACACGGCGCAGTGAGTGAAACAGTCGCGTGCGCGATGGCTGAGGGCGCTCGCGCACGAGCAGCGTCCAGGTTCGGGCTCGCTACGACCGGGATAGCCGGACCAACGGGCGGCTCAGACCAAAAGCCAGTTGGGACAGTTTACATCGCGCTCGCTACAGAAGATCAACAGACTGTCGTCAGGAAATTCATTTTCCCTACGGATCGCGAAACATTCAAACAATTAGCAGCTCAAGCTGCGTTCGATCTTCTGCGAATGCGATTACTCAAGGAGTGACGGCTTTCCAGCCGTCAGATTCAACCTTAACCGCTGCCTGTAGCGTCTCGAAGAAGAAAATAATTAATCGGCCACTTTCACCGGCGTGCCGACTTTTACGATGTCGTAAAACAACTTCGCTCCATCCGAAGACATCCGAATGCAGCCATGGGATGCGGGATATCCTGGAAGAATTCCGACGTGCATTCCGACCCCTTCGCCTGTTAATCGCATGAACCACCTCATCGACGCACCGACATAATGTGTTCCGCTCGGCGCGGAATCAATCTTGGCGCTGATGCCGGACCGAACAGTGCGGCCGTAGCCGTCGACGAAGTCGCCGTAGATGCTGGAACGATGGTCGGGATCTTTTTCGAGAACGGAGAAATTACCGCTGGGTGTGGTGTGCCCCGCCTTGCCGGAAGAGATCGGACTGTCGGCTACGACCTGCTCTCCGATCATTAAATACGCGCGCTGCTTGGGTAGGGAAACAACAACGTGGACGTTGTCCGCCGTCGCCTGTCTAAGCAAAGATTGATTTACCTTCAATGGTTCCTGGCGGCTGATGTATGCGGACGCGCTGCGCATCTGTTGAGGCTGTGCCGCAGGCCTTGGTGATCTCGGACCGAATAGGCGGAACTGGGCGCTGATTGACGAGGCAAGAGCCGTCAACAAGAGCGCACAAAGAAGTGTTCGAAGTGTTCTCGGCATAAATATTAGCCGCCACTGTAGCTGTTTAAGCGCCGAAGCCAACCCGTTAACCAGCGTGATTCGTGGCGGTCGGGAGGAGCGTTTTGCACGCGGCGCGTCAATACAATTTTAGCCGCGCGTGCGAATTCATCAGACGCGCCTGAATCCGAATTCCCCTGCATTGCTTCCAGCACCTGAAGCAAACCCCACCCTTGTCCCTGGTAACGCTCCGTGTGCAAAACGCCTTCTCCTTTGAAGTTGACGTAATCGATCAGGGCGTAGCATCCCTGTGGTGTTTTCGTGAGGCGTTCAAATTGTTTTTGCACGTTAGCTCGGTCGGCAGGCGCCGCTTCGGCCAGCATCTTAGGCAGAGAAGCATCCAATCTGGCAACAAGAAATTCTGCCTGCAGATCGATTGTGTCGGCGAGAAACCGGCGCAACTGGTTCATCTCACTTATATTTTGCGCTTGCAGGAACTCGGCACGCGAGTTCCAGGGGCACGGCTGTAAATGGCCGACTCCCAGAAGTAATGCCGGCAGCTTCGCTCCGCGACTTGATATGAAGCTTACGAGCTTGGGGAAACTCTCGTCGAACGGTCCTTGCCGACCCTTTGGATACCATATGAAATGGCCGATGCCGAGCGATGCGAAATCTTCCCCCTGATTCCATGAGGTCAGCCCGGAAATTGTTCCACCACACTCATTTTGCCAGACTCTTTTCCCAACTTTCAAAGCATCGCTGTGTGAGAGCGTGAAGGCCTGCGCAAGTTCCGGCCAGAATGCAATCACTCCCGTGGCTACCAGTGCAAATGGCAAGCCGGCGCCCCCGAATCGATGGCAAAGCTGTTTTCTTGACGTGCGGCATTTATCCATTAGCGTGCGACTTTCTGCGGCGACAAACCTTAAACTAGAGCGACGCGGAAACACGATCCTATGAAACGTTTTATTGTTATTGTCAGCGCATCCTTACTTGCATTCCCGTTATTCGGGCAAGAGAAATCACCGCAACTAAAAGACCAAAAAGACAAGGTCAGCTATAGCATCGGCATGCAGATTGGGTTCAATCTCGGCAGGCAAAAAGTCGACATTAACCCAGATATCCTGGCCGCCGGCATTAAAGACGCTCTCGCCGGCAAACCGCAACTGACGACCGAGCAAGTCAAGGATATCATGGCCCAATTCGAAAAAGATATGGAGGCGAAACAGAAACAGCTGGGCGAAAAAAACAAAACTGACGGCGGGAAGTTTCTTGAAGACAACAAGAAGAAACCCGGTGTGAAAGCGACTGCGAGCGGTTTGCAGTACAAGGTCGAGAAGGAAGGAAGCGGAGAGCAGCCTAAACCGACCGACATGGTGACCGTGAATTATCGGGGCACCTTGATCGATGGAACAGAGTTTGACAGTTCGTACAAGCGCGGCCAACCCGCGACCTTTCCCGTTAACGGAGTGATCAAAGGATGGACCGAAGCGCTTCAGCTGATGAAGAAGGGAGCAAAGTATCAGTTGTTCATTCCCGCGAGCCTCGCTTATGGCGAGCGTGCAATGGGCCCGGACATCGGTCCGAACTCGACCCTCATTTTTGACGTCGAATTGGTGGATGTGAAACCGCCTCCAACCCCGGCGCCACAAGGTGCTGCGCAGGGTTCTCCGAAGGCTGCACCGAAGGTTCCTCCTCCGCCATCACCGGCGCCAACCAAGAAGTAGCGCTGACGCGACGCTCAGGGAGCGACGGCTTGGGCAGCTCCGAAAGCTTTCGGGGCTGGGAAGCCGTCACTCCTTGAGAACTGATTCCCATTGCAGCACCGGCGCATCGCCCCACAAACCTTCCAAGCTGTAGAAGGCGCGTTTGTCGCGATGGAAAATGTGGACAACTACCTGCAGATAATCGAGCACCATCCATTGGCTGGCGGGAAATCCGTCTACTGCTACGGGTCGCAGCGAATAATGCTCGCGTAGGTGTGTCTCAATTTCATTGGCAATCGCTTTGAGTTGAGGTTCGGATGTGCCCGAGCAGATCACGAAAAAGTCCGTAAAGCTCGAAATGCCCCGCAAATCCAACACGACAATGTCCTCCGCCTTTTTGTTCGAGGCGAGTTCAGCGCAGGTTTTTGCTAGATTTTCCGGCGTTATTGCGATTGCTCCCGGTAAAGTTTTTCGCGCTGAATGATTTGGTCCACCGAATCGGGTACGAGATAACGAATCGATTCGTTTCGCGCAACTCTCCGCCTAATTTCAGTGGCGGAAATATCGATACGACGATGGATTAACTGATAAGAATGTGAGGGTTGCTTGCCGCTGCGGTCGAGGACCACAAACCGAACGATCTTCTGCAGTTCGGCAAAGCGATGCCATTGCGGCAGTTGCTCAACGTTGTCTTCACCGATCAGGCAGTACAGAGACGCGTCGCATTCATGGCGGCGAATTTCCTCAACCGTGTCTATCGTGAACGAAGGCGGTGGTCGCAGTAGTTCGCATTCATTGGCTTCAAACTCCGGCTCGCCTTTAATCGCCGCTTGTAACATTTCTAATCGTACTTCGCCGCTCGCGATCGGAGCGGACTTCTTAAGAGGGGAAATCGCAGCCGGCACCAGGATGAGTTTGTCGAGCCCGAGCGTTTCAATCGCTTCGCGGGCGAGAATCAGATGCGCGAGATGGATCGGGTCGAAGGTGCCGCCATAGATCGCGATCTTCTTCAATCCCCCAACGCTTAAACGCGCAACGCGCGACGTTCAACTAAAAGCGTCTATCTGAATGCGCCGACGAATGATTTTGTTAAATGAAAGTTCGCTGAGCTATCCCGATTCCTTTTGGGAGACTCATTGATTTTGCCGCGTATTTATTGCTCAGCGGCTTCATGTGAGTAACAGGTGCAGCACGCGATGCCGACACCATTTTGCGCAGTAATCTTCGATTTAGACGGCGTGCTTGCCGACTCTGAGCCGTGGTGGAACCAGATCGACGCGAAATTGCTCTCGGAATATGGAGTCAGTTACGGCGGCGAATATCACCGAAACGTGCTCGGCGTGAGTTACCGGCTCGCAGTCGAATTTTACAAGAATGCCTTTCAGATTTCCGCGTCGGTGGAAGAATTGATGCGGCGGCGCGGTGAGATCGCGACTGATTTCTTCGCGAATCGTGTGGCTCTGTTTCCTTCCGCGAAGACGACAATGGAACAATTGCGCGAGATGAAATTACAGCTGGCGGTAGCCACCAGTTCGGTGAGTGCGTCCGCGCGTCCGTTGCTCGAGCGAACCGGAATCAGAAACTTATTTAGTGTCGTGATCACTGGCGATGAAGTTCAACAAGGCAAGCCGCACCCCGATATTTACCTACTAGCTGCAAAGCAACTCGGAATTTCTCCTGAGGCATGCCTCGTCATCGAGGACTCGCTTGCCGGTGTCGCCGCGGGGAAAGCCGCGAACATGCGTGTCGCAGCCATTCCCGACAGGCGTTTTGTGGATCCGCGGGAGTATGAAAAGGAAGCCAATTATGTACTCGGAAGCCTGCCAGAAATTCCGGGCTTCATTCGTCGCGTTAATGCCGCCGCCAGCGAAGAGCATGCGCTCGGATAGAAAATTTCCTGCAATCCTGAGTTCCTGATTACATTCCTAACTATGGCAGAACAGGAACGCTTCCGTGTTTTTGCGACGTCGCGCATCGGCGACGCAGCGGAAAACCTTTTGCGCACGCGCGGTTACGACCTCGAGGTATTCCAAGGACCCGAGGCGCCTCCGAAGGAATTAATCATCGAGAAAGTTAAGAGCGGCATTGACGGATTAATCACCACGTTGCGGGATCCGATTGACGCTGAAGTATTCGCGGCAGGGAAGGGGACGCTAAGGATTGTGGCGCAAATCGCTGTGGGATTCGACAATATCAATCGCGCCGACGCGAACAAATACAAAGTCCCGTTCACGAATACGGCCGACGTGCTCACTGAAGCCACTGCCGAGTTTGCGTTCTTCATGATGGGCATGCTCGCGAGGAAAATGTGGCAGAGCGAGCAACTCGTGCGCGAGCAGCGGTGGCCATCGTGGCATCCGTTCCTGCCGTTCCTTGGCGATGAGGTCACGGGCAAAACGATCGCCATCATTGGCACGGGTCGCATCGGCCTGGCGATGATCAAAAAATGTTCCGGGTTCGACATGAATATCCTTTGCTATGACCCGGCGTATCAAAATCACGAATACATCAACGCGATTCAGGACTTAATGGACCTGCGCCATGCACGTGGCGTTCAGAAAGAGAAAACGTGGATCAAGTACGTCGAGTTCGAGAACGCTTTGCGTGGCGCCGATTATGTGAGTCTGCACGTACCACTATTAAGGGAGGGCGAAGCGGACAAACCGACGTATCACCTCATCAACGCGAATACACTGAAGCTAATGAAACCGACCGCGTATTTGGTGAACACCTCGCGCGGACCGGTTGTGGACGAGAGAGCGCTCGCGACAGCGTTAAAAGAACAAGTGATCGCGGGCGCAGCGCTCGATGTGTTCGAGAAAGAGCCGCTCCCCCCCGATTCGCCACTGCTTGATCCCGAAATCGCTGATCGTTGCCGTGTCTTCCATCATTTCGCCAGCGGCGCGCAGATCACTCGTCTGGATGTCGATCCGGACAAAGGCATGGCGGGCCGCTGCGTACAGGGACTCACCGACGTTCTCGAAGGCAATTATGGCGGTGATCCAACAAAAATGCCGTACGTCGTGAACAAAGAAGCGTTCGCGCAGTCAGATTCGTAGATGTTGTTGTAGCGGCGCTCGCCGCGGCGAGCGCCGGATGACAAGGTGTTTGACACAAACGCCTCTAGATTGAAATGGAAGGCGCGCTGGCGCGCGCGATCCTTGGTCGATGCGAACCTGATCGACTCACAGTTCTCGATTCTCTTGAGAATCCGTAATCCTGCACACGCCGAGACGAGGCTTCGATAAATTGTAAAAAAATATTTGCACGTCGCAATGACCCTGCTAAATAGTTAACCAGATGGTTAACTATTCTTCGAGAACGTTGGACCGCACTTTTGCCGCGCTTGCCGATCCCACGCGTCGACAGATTCTGGCGCACCTGGCGCGTGGCGACAGGCGCGTTACCGATCTCGCCCGGCCGCACGACATGTCGCTTCCGGCGGTTTCAAAACATTTGCGGGTTCTAGAAAAGGCCGGACTGCTCCGTCGCCGGCGGTATGGACGTGTTCATGAAATGCAGCTAAACGCCGAGCCCTTAAAAAAGGCCGCGCAATGGGTCGAGGATTATCGAAAGTTCTGGGAGGGGTCGCTCGATCGGCTGGCGGCTTACTTGGAGAAAACGAACAAGGCCGCCGGCAAAACGGGAAAGGCCTGACTCATGTGTCCGGTGTGCATCGCAAACATTGCCGTTCTGGCGACGACATCAAGCGGTGGAGCAGCAGCCATTGCGTTCAAAGCATTTCGCAACAGCAGAGAACCAAAAGAGAGAAGACCACAAAATGAAAACAACAGAGCTGAAATTAGATCGAAAAGTGGTATCAGCGCAGGAGTGGGAGGCTGCGCGCCAGGAGCTTCTCGTGAAGGAGAAGGCGTTGTCCCGCGCCCGAGACGCGCTTGCCGCCGAGCGTCGGCGAATGCCGTGGTTGGCTGTGGAGAAGGAGTACCAATTCGACGGACCCCAGGGTAAGGCAAGCCTGCTCGATTTGTTCGAAGGCCGTCGTCAATTGATCGTCTATCGGGCGTTCTTCGAGCGGGGTGTAGTCGGCTGGCCCGAACATGCATGCGTCGGTTGCTCCATGGTGGCCGACCAAGTCGCTCACCCGGCTCATCTGAATGCTCGCGATACCACACTCGCGTTCGCGTCACGCGCGTCGCAGACAGATATCGAGGGCCTAAAGGGACGAATGGGCTGGCAGTTCATTCCCTGGTACTCGATCAGGGACGGCTTCGACAAGGAGTTCGGCGTGGATGAATGGCACGGCACGAACGCGTTCATACGTGACGGCGACCGCGTATTCCGCACCTACTTCATCAACAACCGCGGTGACGAGCAGATGGGGAACACTTGGAACTACCTCGATATCACTGCTCTCGGGCGTCAGGAGGAGTGGGAGGACTCGCCGGAGGGGTATCCTCAGACGCCGCCGTACGAGTGGTGGAACTGGCACGACGCATACGGCAACGACGAAGCCTCCGCCAAAGTTCTCGAACAGATCCGCCGGGGCCGCGCAACCGCAGCGGGCGGCGACACCACCTGATCGCTCACGTTGCAGCCAGGGGAGACGATCAAACGTGGACCGGAACGAACAATGAAGAACAATCGAAGGAAGGAAACAAAACGATGGAGCCGGATAGGAGTGCAAAGTGAGTAAACATTATGACTAAAACAAATGATTTAGCTCAAGCGATCATCGTGGAGCGCACTTTTGATGCTCCCGTCGGAAGAGTTTGGACAGCGCTCACCGACGCAAATGAAATGCGGCAGTGGTATTTCGACCTGAAGGAATTCAAGCCGGAGATCGGCTTCGAGTTTGAATTTGTGGTTGAACACGAAGGCAACACTTATCACCACCTCTGCAAAGTCACGGAAGTGATTCCACAAAAGAAAATCGCTTACACCTGGCGATACAAAGACGAGCCGGGAAATTCTCTCGTCGCGCTTGAATTATTCCCCGAAGATAATAAGACGCGACTGAAGCTCACGCACACTGGAATCGAAACGTTTCCGAAAACAGCCGCGTATGCGCGGAAGAATTTCGAAGCTGGCTGGACTGCAATTATTGGATCGGAACTGAAACAATTCGTTGAACGCTCGAAAGCGAAACCATGAACGAGAAAACTGCAGAGAAAACATCGCTCGAAATCACAAGGTTCATCAACGCGCCGCCCGCTCGCGTTTATGAAGCGTGGACTGATCCGGCACAACTAAGAGAATGGTTTGGACCAGAGAGCGTGCGTACCCGAAATATCACTGCGGAGGTGCGCGTCGGTGGCAAATATCGCTGGGACCTTACCAGCCCGGAAGGGGAGGAAATGAGCGCGTTCGGCGAATACCGAGAGCTCATTCCGGGAAAGAAGATTGCCTTCACTTGGAAATGGGATGACGATGAGAATTGGACAACGCACAATAGCATCGTCACAGTGGAGTTATTCGATCGGGATGGTGGCACCGAACTGCACTTCAGGCACGAGCAATTTCCCAGTGAGGAATCGCGCGATCGCCACAATGAGGGTTGGAACAGCATTCTCGATCGACTAGAAAAATTCTTCAGCAAATAAGTTCTCATCTAAACAAAGGAGGAAAATATGACTACGGAAGAAGTTGCAAAAAAAGTGATGGAGCTAACTCGAAAGCAAGCGTGGTACGAAGCGCTTGATTTGTACGATGATGACGTTGTGAGCGTGGAAGCTTACAGTATGGGCGGCGGTTCGCCGGAAACCCGCGGCAAAGAAGGCGTGCGCGGCAAGGTCGATTGGTGGGTGAACGCGATGGAAGTCCACACCTTCGATGCCAAGGGGCCTTTCGTCGGTCACGACCGATTCGTCGTGCAATACGACGTTGACGTTTCGGATAAGAAAACGAAAGAGCGCAGGAAAATGTCTGAAGTCGGCGTTTACACTGTGAAGAACGGCAAGATCGTTCGCGAAGAATTTCTTCCGAGCGCAGGTTGATTCAAACGTGGCGGTCATCGTTGGCGATTTCTACGCGATCCACTCGTTATTGAACAACACGTTACCGATTGGCCGCGTACTTCTCGATCAACGCTTGGAACCGCTCTCAAGCATGGCGCCTAATTAATCCTACCAGCGCTGCGAAAAGTGGGCTGTGGGAAACGCATGAAGTGGCTCTTGTTGAATGCTTGTTACATCCAGAGACTGCCTCGACAGAACAACCATTAACAATAGGAGGCGAACCATGAAGAAACTAATAGTTACACTCGGCTGTTTGCTGATTACGCCGCTGGCATTCGCCCAGCCGAGTTCGACAGACAAGAAACAAGGAACAACTACGACCGAACCGGTAAACGTAACTGGAACGGTCATCAAAAGGATGAGTGAGGAAGGCGCGGCTGCCAGTTATCAGCCTAGCAGTACACTCGTTGTTCGAGAGGACAGTTCGAATAATCCGGGCCGTTATGTTCTCAACGGGCGTGGTCACGTTGTGAACAAGGCAGGGGAAATCGTCCAAACAGCGATTAAACCCGGCACTCGTGTGCGCGTTTATTACGCAAACATGGGCGACTTGCGTATGATCGATCACGTGGTCGTTGTGGATTGACCACACGCGCAAATTAACGACAAGCCGCAGGGTTCCATAAAACCCTGCGGCTTTTTTGTGTCGGTTAACCAGACTGCGCGTCAGACCAAATTTGCGTGACATCAAGCGACGCGTGGGAACAAATTGATGCGGTGAATCTTTCGACTGTTGCGAACATTGCAACTGCTCTCACGGTACTGACAGCTGTCGTTTTCGGGCTGATTGAGATGCGCCGCGCGCGAAAGGATCGAGAAGAACGGGCAGCCTTCGTAGCTGTCCAAGCGATTTTGACGCCGGCATGGATGCAATCGATGAGCCTGGTGCAAGCAATGTCTGACGGTACGACGCCGTCACAAATCGAAGGCGATCCGCGTCTCTTTCAGGCGGTCCAGTCCATAGCTTGCATTCTGGAGTCCCTGGGGTACGCCGTGTTTTCGCACATGGTTCCGTTGAACGTAGTCGACGAACTGCTGGGCGGCACAGTGCGCGTCGCCTGGCGCAAACTGCGCGGCTACGTCGAATACGAACGTGAGCGCGCGGGTTCGCAAAAAAATTGGGAATGG
>DASXOI010000301.1:0-36445 GCA_036494375.1 Candidatus Udaeobacter sp. | reverse complement strand
ACGGATTTTTTGTCCGAAGTCGTTCTGAAGATCGGCAATCGCTTCCGGTTTGCCCTGCATGATCATCTTGATCATTTCCTCTAGAAAAACGCGCTGGAATTTTTCGAGGCCACGGGACTTCAGCGCGCCGCCTTTAATAATGACGTCGCCGTCTTTTGTGAGAAGCGCGTAGTTTTTCGCTTTGTAACTCAGCATCGCGTTGAACTCTTCGTCGATTTCCACGTCGATGCCGGCCGGTAATTCTTTCGCTAAATCCTTCTGCAAGTTATCAATGTCGGTCTTCTCGGGCGGCACGAAATAAATTCCATCGGTATCGACCTCGATCACCTGCGCTCCCCGCGCGTTAAGCCAGTCGATCATCTTCTTCAGTAGATCGCGTCCGATCTGTGTGACACGCGCAGCGGCGTCGAAATCTGCGAAATGTCCCTGCGCGAATCCAAGGTAACCGTAAAAACTGTTGAGCAGAATTTTGAAGGTATTTTGCAGCGCCTGAAGATGATGTTGTCTCGCCGGGTCTCGTTCCGCGCGCATTCTTGCTTTGGCTTCGAGGCGGAAGTTGCGGAGATCCGTGAGTAGATGTCGAAAAATTTGCAGCTCATCCGTCGCCGGGAAGCAGTCGAATTGCAACATGATAGAGGGATACAGTGAAGCGACGTCGCAATGCCAGACGTTGCGCGCCACACCGGTGAAAAAGATGTCGGTGTAACCGCCTTCAAATGCCCGCGGCATCGGCAGTTCGGGAATGGAATGGCGTTGTCGAAAATATTCGCGCAGGAAAAGCGCGTTGATGCGCGTGGCGTTGCCGCGCACGATCACGTCTTGATAGTTATAAGGAAAAATTTGCGCCTGAATGAAGTAGCTCGGGCTCAGCAGATCCGACAAAGCGCGCGTTTCACGAACACCGCATACCGCTCGTCGCTGGAACAATTCCGGTTCGTTCAGGTACGCACGTTCCAATTCCTTCCCGGTAAGCCCAGAAATCTGTCCGCTGTCGCAGAGATCGAAATGCCGGGCGACATCCGTCCGTTCGAATCCTGCTAGAGAGCGCATGCCGACGTCGTAAAATTGCGCCAGCAAAAATGTATCGGCGAAATGGCGGCCATCGATCGTGAATTTCGGATAATCGATGGTCTTCTCCGCGATTTGCAGCCGTGATGGGCGCGACCGAAGAAAGCCGCCACTGCGACCCCAATCGAGTTTGGTCTTCAGCTTCTTCGCGCGGGCGACAAGTAGCGGCAGATACATGCGGAATAGATCGTGGCCTTCGATTACATCCGGATCGCGTTCTTTGATGAGTGCGGTGAGTCGCCTGAGCGCGTTTCGCTCGGACTCTTCTACGTTGTTCGGATCGACAACGATCAATTCTTCCCAGCCGGTGTTGTCCGAGAGAGCGATGCTCATGATGTGATCGTTATTGCCGGGGTCTTCCCGACTCGTCGGGACTACAGCGAGCACTTCGAGTTGGATTCGTTTCAGCTCCTCGAAACGCAAATCCTTGAACAATGTGCGGCCAGTTGCGGTGAGATAATGCTGAATCGGATCCGTAAATGCGAAGAAATCGCGGCCGGCGTTTTTGAGTCCGTTGCGAAGCGCAATCAATTCCTTCCAGCTGTCGACTGTGATGAGCCAGCCGTACTTCAGATTTCCGCGGAGCTTCTCCGTCTCGATGCCGAGATCGACAACGTCTGAGTCGCCCCACACAAACGGGTGAAACGGCTCGACGTCGGTAACGGTTGAACCATCGGCCTCCCGCCGATGCACACGCACAGTACCGCTTTCGCCCAATTCAACGGCCACAATCCGTGGGGTTGAGTCCCCGCCGAAGAGCAGCGTGTTTTTCTCAAATTCCATTAATCAGAGATTCCTCGACTTCGCTCGGAATGACAAATTGTAGGGCAGGCGCATCGCCTGCCTTTTCCCGGCAACCGGAGCGGTTGCCCTACAGCTCCATCGCGTTCATCATCCGACATGAAAATTGTGATGCTGTCCGCGGTGTGCTTGTGGTTGGTGTTCGCCGTTTCAGGGTTCGCGCAGCAAACACCGCAATCGGTCGCTGACGCTGAGCTTCCATCTTTGCTTGGGATCTATAAGGACGTTCACAGTCACCCCGAATTATCTGCACAGGAGGAGCGAACAGCAGCGTTAGTCGCGAAAGAGTTGCGCGCAGCGGGATGTGAGGTCACGGAGCATCTCGGAAAATACGAAAACCCCAAGCTCAAGGCTTACGGAGTGGTGGGAATAATGAAGAATGGAGAGGGGCCGACGGTGCTTGTACGCACGGACATGGATGCGTTGCCAGTCGAAGAAGAAACTGGTTTGCCATACGCCAGCAAGGTCGTCGCTAAAAACGACGAAGGTAAGGATGTCCATGTGATGCATGCCTGCGGACATGACGTACACATTGCGGCGTTCATCGGCACCGCCCGCGCGCTGGCAAAATTGAAAGACCAATGGCATGGCGCGGTCGTGTTCGTCGCGCAACCAGCGGAGGAGATTGGTGCTGGCGCACGCGCGTTACTGAAGGGCGGACTCTACGACCGGTTTGGAAAACCGGATTTTGCCCTCGGATTTCATGACAAAGCCGACGTTCAAGCCGGCCAGATTGCCGTGACCGAGGGATATGCGTCCGCAAATGTCGATTCAGTCGATGTCACCGTCCGGGGCGTCGGTGGACACGGCGCTTATCCACACAAGACGAAGGATCCGATCGTGCTCTCGGCGGAAATTATTAACGCGTGGCAGACGATCGTAAGCCGTCAAAATAATCCGCTCGATCCGGTTGTGATCACTGTGGGATCCATCCACGGCGGAACTAAACACAACATTATTCCCGATGAAGTGAAGATGCAGCTTACGGTGCGCACATACAAACCTGAGGTGCGCGAGCGTGTGCTTGCAGATATCGACCGGATTGCAAAAGGCTGCGCGGCAGCCGCTGGAATACCGCCGGACCTGGCTCCGATTGTGACCGTGTCCAAAGATTTCACAACGCCTGCCATGTACAACAATCCCGAACTCACGAAGCGGCTTGTTGCTGTTTGGAAAAAGTCGTTAGGCGAACAAAATGTCGAAATCATCGATCCGGTGATGGGCGGTGAAGATTTTTCCGAATATAGCCTGCCGGACTACTCCATTCCGGCGGTCAATTTTCACTTCGGCGCCGTCGATGCAGCGAAAATCGCGGAGTTCAAAGCGGCGGGAAAGGAATTGCCGACCCTGCATTCGAGCAAATTCGCACCCGTTCCCGAGCCGACGATTCGAACCGGGATGATCGGAATGATTACGGCGGTGCTCGAGCTGATGAAGAAGTGATGATCCAGTCATTCCGAGCACAGTCGAGGAATCCCGTGGCGAAACCCTTCTGTAATTCCCGGGATCCCTCGACTCCGCTTCGCTCGCTCGGGATGACATCGCCAGCGATGTCACTTCACCTTGATGCGTTTCCGCAGATAAGTAGGCACATCGAGGTCTTCGCCTTCGATGATTGTTGGTTCGCTTTTTTCAAAACGACCGCGTGTCACGGGTTCGAATTGCAGAACTTCCTGCTTAGCCGGCGTCACTGACTTTTCTACGGGCTCTTTCTCGTCCTTCAACGGGAGCGATTTCTCCTGCTCCGTAATCGTCGCGTGCTCGGGCTCGCCGTTACGAGTCGGCATCACCGGCGGTTCGATGGAGATCGGGGTGTCCGCTTCAGCTGCGACAGGTTCTTCAAAAGGAATTGTTTCCTCCAAAGGTTTAACTTCGACAGCCGGTTCTTCGGGTTGAATTTCAGGTTCCTGTACTGCGGCTTCGTATCGTTCTCCGGCTGGAGACACTGCGGAAGTATTGCTCGGCGCGGAAGCCGGTTGCAGCAAATCTGCTTCGTCGTCTGCCGAGAGAGAGCTGATGATTGTGACGCTCAATCGGTCTCCCAGTCGCGCGTCCACGGCTGCACCAAAGAGAATTTGCGTCTGGTCGCTGACGTGACGCCCGAGTTCCTGCATGAGGATCTCGACCTCGGAGAGCGTCATGCCGGGGCCGCCTGCTACCTGCACGAGCACGTGCGTTGCGTCAGCCAACATTCGTCCACGATCCATCAACGGATTTTTCAGCGCCTGCGTCAGGGCTTCATGTGGGCGATTGTCCGAATCGGATTCGCCGTAGCCAAACAAGCACCGACTGTTGCGTGTGTTCAAAGCCGCGAGCAAATCATCGAAGCCGATGCGAATGAGTCCCGGCTGCTGGATAACATTTACAATCGATCGGACGCTTTGGCTGATGGTGATATCCGCCATTGCGAAAGCTTGATGAATTCCCGCCTGCGGCGGACTCAGATCGCCCATTCGATCGTTGTCGAAACAGACTACCGCGTGCGCAAACTCGCTCAGCCGTGCCAGCGCCTCGCGCGCCTGCACGTTGCGCCGTTTGCCTTCAAATCCAAACGGAAGAGTCGCAAAAGCAATGACCAGCGCTCCGGCTTCACGGGCTGCTTGTGCTATGTACGGCGCCGCCCCTGACCCTGTTCCTCCACCCAGACCTGTACAAATGAAAATCACACTCGCATCAGCCAGGGCTTCGCGAATTTCGTCGGCCGATTCCAAGGCCGCTTGGTAACCGACATCTGGGTCGCCGCCCGCACCCAAACCACGTGACACGCTACGGCCCAGTTGCACTTTGCGCGTCGCAACTGAACTCGTCAGTGAGTTTACATCGGTATTGATGGCGACCACGTCGGCTCTCTCCAATCCGTCAAGGACGATGCGGTCGAGCGCGTTTAAACCCGCTCCACCCACACTGACGATTTTGATAGGAATAAATTCCGCCAGACGTTCTGGAAGACTGTAGTTTTTGTTAAGCTGGATCATGTTTAATCACCAAGTTCGATAGTGTCATGTTGAGCGAAGCGAAACATCTCTGGATTCGCATGTTGGGAACAGGAACAAGCCAGAGATCCTTCGCTTCGCTCAGGATGACTGCATTGTTGGGTTTGTCGTTTGAGTAATTTCTCTTCATCGTTTTCCGGTAAAAATTTTTCCAATAAACCGGCCAAACCCTCGTGCCGGCCGGTCGGTGTGCATTACTTGCGCGAACTTGACCAAGCCAATCGCGGTGGAAAACTGCGGATTTTCGACTGCGGACGTCACACCCCAAGCTGCCTGCGCGTGCGTGAGATTGGCCGGTGTTTCGAAGATCTCCGACGCCAGATAATCGATTCCGCTCAAAAGACTGCAGCCGCCGGTAATGAAAATACCGGCGCCCAGATAGCCGAGATACGGTTCCTCATCGAGTCTGCGTTTGAGCAATTCAAATGCTTCGCGCACGCGTAGGCTGATGATGGTGTTCAGCGTTTCGCGCTCGATCTCTTTTCCTGCAAAGCCTGAATCGTCCTTCAGTAAAATCATTTCACCCGGGAAACAATTTCCGAGAACGCAGCTGCCCTCTTCAATTTTCAATTTCTCCGCGCGCGCCATCGGGATGCGCAAGCCCATGGAGATATCGTTGGTGATGTGGTCGCCGCCCACAGCGAGACAACCGCTTTGTCGCACCGCGCCTTCAGAGTACAACACGTAATCAGTCGTTCCTCCGCCCATATCGATCACCAGCGCACCGAGATCCTTTTCCTGCTGGGTTAGCACAACCTGCGCCGAAGCCAGGCCGCTAAAAACGACGTCATCGACATCGAGCGGCAGTTCTTTTACGCATCGAATAGTGTTTTGAATCCGCGTGCGCACGCCGTGGATGACGTGAAAATCGGCTTCCAGTTTTTGACCAAACATGCCGGCGGGGTTTAGCACGCCCTGTTGTCCGTCGACCTGATAATGTTGAATGATCGAATGCAGGAATGCGTTTTGCGCAGGGATGCTCACTTCGCGCGCGTTAATTTTTACATCCTCCACGTCCTGCTCTTCAATTTCATCGCGGTCCTCTGGCAACATGACGCATCCGCGATTGTTAAAGCTGTGCAAATGTGATCCGGCGATAGCGATGTAAACACTCTTGATCATCACGTCGCTTTTCTGTTCAGCATCGACAACTGCTTCGTGAACGCATTTCATTGCCGTTTCAAAATCAACAATCTCGCCCTTGCGCACCCCGCGCGATGGCGCCTGGCCTACGCCCAGGATTTTCAGCGTTCCATCAGGTCGGCTTTCTCCGACGACCACGCAAATCTTGGAGGTCCCAATCTCGAGACCAACCATCAAACTATTGTTCCGCATTTTTTATTTCGGCTTTCTTTTGTTGGTTACGAATCGCCTTCAGAGGAGGCGCAGAAGCAGCGCGCGATTTCGGAGCTGAGGACCCAGTTTCTTGTTTGCCGGAATCCTGGCGACCTCGGTTTTCCTGCGCGTGCACCGGGATTGCTTTCATAATTCGCGGCTCCACGGCGGGCTCCAATGTGTCGTTGATAACAGCCGCCGCCGGACTGGTGAACGTCACGGGGATGTTGCGTTGCGCCACGAGGTTCAAAGTTTCCAACTCCTGTTTGGTGCTGTCACAGTAATCAAGGAAGACTTCGAGTCGCCGCAGTTGCCCTTCGAGATCGTTCAAGCGAAACATGACGCGACTGCGATTTTTGTCGGTCACCAGGAGACAATAGCTTTTCGAAATATCGATTTCGCGAATCTGAAACCGCATTTGTAAAAAGTTGCTCTCGGTGAGACGCAGCAACTCGAGCGCCGTTTTTGCTTCGGGCGATTCGATACTTTTTCCTGCTTCCAGCGTTTCACTCGAGCATCCTAGGATCAGCGGCAGTCCCAGATATTCCGGCAACAACTTTTTTTGTTTCATTAAAACACCCCGGGCGCCCACTAAAAAGGCAGCGTCCGACGCAAATGGATCGTTAATTTCTCTTTCGCTGGTGATCCACGCGACGGGTTTTCGTTCTACAATGCGTATGTCGATTTCCTTGGGTAATTTTCGCATGACCTCAACGTCGTCGGCTTGTGGAAGCTGCTGTATGCGATCGCGCACGCGCGCCAGATTCACGCTGAAGATATTTGCGCCCTCGTGCAGATCGGCTGCCTTTAGCACCTGGTCGCGTTGGAGCGTGCCGTCGGTCTGCAATTCAATTGTTTGAACGTGGTAATCTGGATTTTCGAAGACGAGACGTTTTACAGCTTCGCGCGCACCTGCGTAGCCGGCTACGCACAAAATCACGAAGAAAGCCAACCTCCACAGCACTCCCATCGCGTTGCGAATCCTGTGCTGGGTCGCTCTGCGCGAACGGACCTTCACATCAAGCAGGTGTTGCTGCCGACGTTGCCGGCCATTGGACAATCGCCGATTGCGCGTTCGGGATGTTTTTTGGCGAAAACTCATCGTGTGTCTTTTGTTCTGAACCGCGCGTTCTCGCTATGGCTTTCGCGAATGCGGGAAAGCGCAATGATCCGGGCGCAAAGATCAGGGTAACTAATACCCGCTGCTGCAGCCGCCTCCGGCAGTAGGCTAGCCTCGGTCATGCCGGGAATGGTGTTGATCTCCAAAATGTACGGCCGTCCGTCTTCGGCTAGAATTGCGTCCACACGCGCGTACACCTGCAGTCCCGCTGAGCGAAACGCACGGAGCGCCAGTTCCTGAATTTCTTTTGTTTTTCCCGCGTCGATGTTTGCCGGACAAACGTGCTCTGCTCCGCCGCCGCCTTGCGGGTTGAGAAACGGGTACTTGTTATTGAAATCGTAAAATCCGCCCTTGGGAATTATTTCGAGGATGGGCAGAACCCGGTCATCGAGGATGCCTATCGTCAGTTCCCGGCCAGATACAAATTTTTCTATTAATAATTCGCGACCATATTTAGTTGCTTCGGCGATAGCGGATTCGATGTCGCGTTCGTTCTTCACAATGACAACGCCCACGGTTGAGCCTTGTCGTGGCGCCTTGACGACAATCGGCAATGGAATCGTAGGACGCTCTCCGGCGTGGATCACTTCCCATGGCGGTGTCGTAACGTCATGTTCCTGAAATTTTTCTTTGGTGCGGATCTTGTCGAAGGCGGTCTCACTGGCAACGACACCTTCGCCGGTATAAGCGATGCCGCGGCTCTCAAGAATTTTCTGAAGGTGGCCATCTTCGCCAAAGGTTCCGTGGATTGTATTGAAGGCCAGATCGACGTCATTCGGCAGTTGGAAGTTTTCGTCGCGTACATCTATTTCCACCACTTCGGCGCCTAACGACCGCAGCGCTTTCGCCACACCTCGCCCGGTCGCAAGCGAAACCTCTCGTTCCGATCCTGGGCCTCCCATGAGCACAGCAATTTTCTTTGGTAATGTTTTCATGTCATCCCGAGCGAAGTCGAGGGATCCCGGGGCGCAAGCGTTAAGCTAATTCCACGGGATTCTTCGACTTCGTTCCGCTTCGCTTCACTGCGCTCAGAATGACGGTGAAATTTTGTCATTCCGGTTCTCCCACAATTTCCACTTCGGTCTGCAACTCGATTCCCCGCTTTTTCCTCGCGACGCTCTTGATGTCATCAATCAACTCAAGAACTTCGGATGCCGTAGCGTCTCCATCGTTCACGATAAAGTTGCCGTGTACCCGAGATACGCGTGCATTTCCGACGCGCGAGTTCTTCAGCCCTAGTTCGTCCACTAATTTTCCGGCTGGGATAGTCGCGGGATTTTTGAAAATGCAACCTGCGCTTTTGGCGACCGGCTGTGTCGTGCGCCGTTTCTCCTGCGATTCGCGCAAACGTGTATCGATTTCTGCACGCTCGGCTGGTTGTCCGCAGAACGTTGCAGAAACTGCAAAGTTTTTTTCCAGCAAGGGGAACCGGCGATAAAAAACTTCCAACTCATTGCGATTCTTCACGTGCGAGTTTCCCTCGGCATCCAGATAACGAATGCGCGTTACGTTCTCGAAAGTTTGCGCGCCCATCGCGCCGGCGTTCATGCGCAATCCTCCGCCGACTGTCCCGGGAATTCCCTCCATCCATTCGAGTCCGCCGAGATTTGCCGCACGCGCGGCGTAAGCAACCTGTCTCAACTTTACGCCTGCTCCTGCCGTGATCTCGCACCCATTGACCTCGATTTTCTCGAAATCGCCGCCGTGCGGATGAACGACTACTCCGCGGATGCCGCCGTCGCGAACGAGAAGATTCGAACCTCGCCCCATCACGAACAGCGGCAGATGTTCATCATGACAAAAGCGAATCAGTTCCGCGAAGGTCTGTTCGGTGCGCGGTTCGACCCAAAACTGTGCGGGACCGCCAACGCGCAACGTCGTATGGTTCGACAGCGGCTCGTAAAGGCGGACGTCACCCTCTTCGCCCACAATCGCCTTTAGTTTTTCGGCGATCACGAGGTCAGCGGCGAGGATTTCCAGTTGTTCGTGGATGTTTCCGGCGCCGAGACTTAAAACAAGATCGCCAGCCTCCAGCATGTTTCCCACGTCACGATGCACCGATTGGAGATGTGGCTGATAGGTGACCCCGCGCTGCCCCTGCCGCTCGATTTCATCGATAATAATCTGCCCTGTGATTCCAGGAAGCGGGGGCTCACTGGCAGGATATACATCTGTGATCACAACCCGGTCGGCATTCTCGAAGGCGCTGCCAAATTCGCGGCACAGCGCTTTCGTCCGCGAGAAACGGTGCGGCTGAAATATTGTGACCAGACGTCGACGTCCTATCGATTTCGCTGTGCGAACTGTGGCGCGAATTTCAGTCGGATGATGTGCGTAATCGTCGACGAGCAGAAATCTGTCGCTCGCGTATTTGATTTCGAACCGGCGGCGGGCGTGCTCGAATTTCCGAAGCGATGCCGCGATCTTGTCGAACGGAATGGAAAGCTCGGAGGCCAGCGCGATTACTCCGAGCGCATTATGCACGTTGTGTTCTCCGGGAACATTGAGGGTCGCCTGCCCGAGTTTCTCGCCGCAACGAGAAACTAAGAAGGATGAACCAAAATTTCGCAGCTCGACGTCGACTCCACGGTAATCCGCCTGCTCGGAAAATCCGTAGGAGACTGCGCGTTTGCGCTTGCCGCACAATCGCGCGGTGTTCGGATCGTCAATGTTGTAGAGAACGCTTCCGCTGGTTTGATTAATCAGTTGCGCAAACACTTTTTCGATTGCGGCGAGATCGGGATAGAAATCCAGGTGTTCTTCCTCGATGTTTAGGATGAGCGCGTGCTCGGGATGAAAGCAGCGCAATGTGCCGTCGCTCTCGTCGCCTTCGGCAACGAAATATTCGCCGCGCTGGTTCCAATACGCGTTCGTTCCGAGAATCGGAATTTCAGCGCCCACGTAATGTGACGGATGCAGTCCCCCTTCGCGAAGCACATGTGCCGTCATTGCGGAAGTGGTCGTTTTGCCATGCATTCCGGCAATCACAATGCCGCGCTTAGCTCGCATGATCGCAGCGACGGCTTCCGCGCGACGGAAGAACGGTTTTCCGGAAGTACGCGCGGTTAGGAGAATTGGATTGTCGTCCTTAATCGCGGAAGAAAAAACAATGAGTTCTGCAGCGTCCGCGTGCTCAGCGAGGTGCTGTTCATGGAAGCGCAGACCGAGCCGTTGGAGGCGCTCGGTCTCTGTCGTTGTAACCTTATCCGAGCCGCTGACTGTGTGTCCGAGCTCGATGAGAAGACCGGCAAGACCGCTCATACCGCTTCCTGCAACGCCAACAAGATGAATCCGGTGCTGTTCGGTGGTCAGAAATCGCGACAGATCTGGCAATGCATCACGGCGCCGGAAATTCTTGCGCGGAGAATCGGTGCGCGTGGCAGTTGCTTCAGGCGTGAGCTTCATGACCGGTGTATTTTTCAATCGTGTTAGCCACGCGACCAGCTGCATCATTCGGAGCGAGCCGCGCACAATTCGCCGCCATTTGCTGCAGCCGTTGCGGGTTTTCCACCAGTTCGCGGATGTTGCGTGCGAGCGATTCACCAGAGAGATCCGACTGCTTCAGAAGAATTGCTGCATCAGCGCGAGCGTAGATTTCTGCATTGCGCGTTTGGTGATCATCTGCGGCGTACGGAAATGGAATCACGATCCCGGGCAACGAAAAGCCGGCGAACTCCGCGAGGCTGGCCGCGCCCGCTCGCGCAACGACAAGATCAGCCGCGCTATACACTTCCTCCATTTGATGATGAAACGCGCCGATGTAAGCAGGGACATTTTCCCGGCGATAATTGTCTGCAACCAGGCGTTCATCCCGCGTGCCGGACAGGTGGATCACTTGGAGCGGAACACCTTGCAAGAACGGCAGCGCTTTGATTAGCGCCTGATTAATTCCACTGGCGCCCTGGCTGCCGCCCATAACCAGCAGTGTGGGCAGATCCTCTCGCAATCCGAGTTTCCGCCGCGAATCTGCGCGGTCCAGACGCACCAGTTCGGTGCGAACCGGTGTGCCGGTGATTTCGGTACGTGTTTTCGGAAAAAACGGCGCGCATTCCTTGAAACCCAGCATAACCGCATTCACCACACGCGCGGTCCAACGGTTTGCTTTTCCAGGAACGGCGTTCGATTCGTGAATAAAGGTGGCTATGCCGCGGAATCGCCCGGCCAACACGGGCGCAGTAGAAGTGAATCCACCCATGCCCAGAACAGCGTGCGGATTGAACTTGCGATAGATCGACCGGCAAAGTGACAAACTTTCAACAAACCGGCGAGTGAACCCAAAAAGCGCCGGCGAAAATAGCGAAGGCAATCCTACAGTCGGTAATCTTTCGACTTGAAAATTCGTCCTGCCGGAAAGCGCCACCGCGTCGATGTCCTTCTCGGAAACCAACAACATCACTGCGTGTCCCCGATTTTGCAGCACCTCAGCCACAGCAATGCCCGGGAAAAGATGTCCACCGGTTCCTCCACATGCGATTACAGCGTTCATATTGGGCTAATCTGAAATTTCGTTGATTAAATTCGCAGCGCTAATTTTGCATTCATCGTGGCGCGTTTCGCCGGCGGCGGCTCGAGAATGCCCTGACGATAAATGTTTACCAAAATCCCAATGCCAAACAGACAGGCGGCCAGGTTTGAGCCTCCATAACTGATAAACGGCAGCGGCAGTCCTTTGTTAGGCAGAAGCGACGTCGTCACCCCTATGTTAACCGCTGCCTGTAACGCGAGAAGCGAAACAATCCCGCAACCGAGCAGTAGCCCAAAACGATCACGAGCGTGCAGCGCAATCATGATGCCGCAAACAATTATCACAACGAACAAAAAAACCACCAGAAGACTGAACCGCAGACCAAGTTCTTCGCCGACGATTGGAAAAATAAAATCGGTATGTGCGTACGGCAGATACAACATCTTCTGCCGACCATTGCCCAGCCCAAGGCCGTCCATCCCGCCGCTGCCCCAGGCGATCAATGCCTGCATTTGCTGCAAGCCGGCATCGTCCTTGTAGGTTTGCGGATGAAGAAACGCGGAGAGCCGCCCCATGCGTTCGGAGATTTGCGTCGCAATGACGAGTAATCCGCCCAGGCCCGTGACTGCGAGGCCCCCAAGCAATAAAGGATTCGTGCCGGCGATGAACATCACAACGAATGCCGTTGTTCCGATTAAGGCTGTAGTTCCGAGATCGACTTCGCCCAGTACAAGCGCAGCCGGCACGCTGACAATTGCAAGCGGAATGATGAATCCCGACAGCGCCTTGCCGTCCGGTTTTTCACTTCGCGCAAACCAGGCGGCCAGAAAAAAGATCGTCGCGATTTTTGCCACTTCCGATGGCTGAAAGGTAATCGGGCCGTAGCCGACCCACCGGCGGGACCCGTTAATGCGCATTCCGATGTGCGGGACGTAACAAAGCGCCAGAGCGGCAAGTGCCAAGGCGAACCAAAGCCACCACGTTTTTTGCCAGAATTGATAATTCACGAGCGCCGCAAAAATGCACCCGACAAGTCCGATCCCAATCCAAATCGCCTGCCGTTTAATGAAATAATAAACATCTCCATGGCTGTCGTGGGCGTAGGCGCTCGTGCTGAAGAGCATCACGATGCCGATAACGAGTAGTCCCAGCACAGCTAAAAAGAGTATGTAAGCGCTTTTACGACGCATGGGGTGTCACGGCATGAAATCGACGCGAGGACGCCTGCGCACTCCAAAAACTTGCGCGAAATGAAGCACGCGTGTCCGTAGATTTTGCTGGAACCGCTTTGGGAGCGCGATGTGTTTTCGCATCACTTTTCTCGCTACTGATTTCGTTTTGCTTTTTCTTTTTAGCCGTCGCTTTAGCGCTTGTTGTCTTGGGCTTTGCGGTTTCAGGGACTCGAAGCTTTTGCCCGATCTTCAGTTTTCGTGGGTCGTCAATGTGATTGATGGCGATCAAATCGCTGTAGGAGACTTTCAATTTCTTTGCGATTCGGGCTGGATTATCGCCCTTCTTCACAACGTAAGTCTTTCCTGAAGACGAAGGCGTCTTCGCCTGTTCCTTCTTCGCAGGTGAATGAGAAGGTTTCGGATCATGCTGGCGATCGGTTTCGTTTTGCGTCGCACCAACTCGAGCCTTGTCGGAACTCGCGTGATTCGCTGTTTGCGTGGTGTCAGCGGTTTTGTTTTCCGGTTCGCTCGACGTCGGCGGCACATATGCACGTTCACGCGTCTTGATGGCGTTAAACGCAATGATTCCCGACACGGCAACTACGTGCAGAAGCAAAACAATCAGTAACGCCCGCGACAACTTCATGTTTGGCTCGGGAATGCCTTCGAAGTCCATCCCCGCGGATGCAGCCGAAGCGCGGCGCGCCGTGGCTGCCGCTAGTTTCCTGGCTTTGAAAAGACGCGGAACTTTGATCCGTTTCATTGCGGGAGCGTTTGCACCAGTTTGCGAAATTGATCGCCGCGATCAGCGTAACTTTTGAACATGTCGAAGGACGATGTGCCGGGAGAGAACAGGACAACGTCGCCTGCACTGGCAATACTGCGCGCGCGCTCGACCGCGTCGGCGAGTGAAGTTGCCATTTCGGATTTCACCGCGCCGTCCCATGAGCGCCTGATGCTCTCAGCCATCTCACCGATCAGGACTGCTGATTTCACTTTGTTTTTCACCAGAGAACGCAGCGGATCGAACGCGAATCCTTTGTCCTTGCCGCCGGCGATGAGGACCACCGGTTTGATCTGTGCGGCCAAGGCTTTCTCGACTGCGTCCAGGTTGGTTGCCTTGGAGTCGTTAACGTATTCGACGCCGTCCAGTTGACGCACAAATTCGCACCGATGCGGGCGCGGCTCGTAATCGCGAATCGCCGGCAGCATCTGGGCGAACGACAATCCGCGGGCAACGCCGACAGCCAGCGTCGCCATCAAGTTTTCGATGTTATGTAGCCCCGGCAGCTTCGTATCAGCCAGGCGCAGGACGGGCTGATTTTCATAAACAATTGCGCCGTCAGATAACAGGAAGTCAGCGCCGTTTGAATAAGCGCTGAAAGTAATTCGGGATGCTCGAATTTTCGGAAGCGCTTCGGCGGCGTTTACGACCGCAACGTCCTGCTCGGTTTGATTCTCGAAAATGCGCAACTTGGCCGCGCGATATTCAGCGACAGAGCGATAACGATCCAGGTGATCGGGAGCGAAGTTGAGCCAGAGGCTGATCGACGGACGAAAATTACGGACTGCTTCCAGTTGGAACGAACTCACTTCGACCGTCAGCACATCCAACGGCTGGTTTTCACGCGCGACCTCTGAAAGTGGTTTGCCAATGTTGCCGCAAGCGATCGTTCGCTGACCGCAGGCATTCAGCATTTGCGCCAGCAATTCTGTCGTCGTGGTTTTTCCGTTCGTGCCTGTTACCGCAATGATTGGGATTTCGCAGGAGCGCCAACCCAACTCGAGCTCACTGATCGTTTCAATTCCGCGTGAGGAAAAATTGCGCGCCAAGGGAGAAACTGGATCGATGCCCGGGCTCAGAACCATCCAGGCGTACATGGATGAGTCGCGGTCCGCTTCAGATCCACAAGCGACGCGCACGCCGTGTGCCCGCAGATTGTCCAGCGTGGATTTCAGTAAATTATTTTCCGCGGCGCTATCGAGCACTGTGACCTGTGCTCCCTCCGACGCCAGCAGCAACGCTGCGGCGCTTCCACTTAGCCCTGCTCCAAGCACGGCTACGTTTTGGTTCTTGTAGCGTCCGTTGTTCATCGCAGTTTGAGCGTCGCCAGTCCGAGCAAGGCGAAAATGATCGAGAGAATCCAGAAGCGAACTATGACGGTCGTTTCTTTCCAGCCGGTTAACTCGAAGTGATGATGAAGCGGAGACATAACGAAAAATCGCTTGCCGGTGAGTTTAAAACTCAGCACCTGCAAAATCACTGAGACTGCTTCGATCACGAAAACGCCACCCACCACGACCAGAAGCAGCTCCTGCTTGCAACAAATAGCCACTACACCAATCATGCCGCCGATGGCCAGCGAGCCGGTGTCGCCCATGAAAACTTTCGCTGGATAACAATTAAACCAGAGAAAGCCCAGTCCCGCACCGATAAGCGCTGAGCAGACGACGGTCAGTTCGCCGGCGAACGGATAAAACGGGACCTGTAAATATTCCGCCACGCGGAAATTGCCAGCCGCGTAACAGAGCAAGGCATACGCAAATGCCACGGTGATGGTGCAACCGGTCGCCAAACCATCCAGCCCGTCAGTGAGATTCACCGCGTTCGATGTACCGACGATAACCAGCACAAAAAACACGAACGTGAACCAGCTCATATTCGCAATTACCGGCGCCTTAAAGAAAGGCACGTAGAGCGTACGCGCCTGCACTTCCAACAATGGATCGGTGAGAAAGATCCAGGTGATAATCGCGGCGAGAAGAATTTGGAATGCGAGTTTAACCCGGCCGTGAATCCCTTCGGATTTCTTCTTGGTGACTTTCAGATAATCATCTGCGAATCCGAGCCCGCCGAGGTAAACCATGCTGAATAACGCCAGCCACACGAACTTGTTGTCGAGACGCGCCCAGAGGATGCTCGCCACAACGACGGCTGCGATCACCAGCACTCCGCCCATGGTCGGCGTGCCTTGCTTCACGCTTTGGAGTTCGGCAAGCCGATGGACCTCCGCCGCTCCTCGAATCGGTTGTTCGACTTTCAGTGCCCGCAGCTTTGCGATAATGAAATTTCCAAAAATCAGGGTGGTCAAAAATGCGGTGACCGCGGCAGCAATGGCCCGGAACGTGACGTAAAGGAAAACATTGAATCCAATGAAGTGGCTACTCAGGTGATGGAGGTAGTACATCATGGCGAAGTCACGACTGCAGAATTTTGACTGCCGAATTGCTCGATTACTTCCTCCGTACGCGCGGCGCGACTGCCCTTGATCAGGACAAGATCTCCCGGCTCGGCAATTTCACCTAACAACTTGGCAGCTTCGCCGGTCGATCGCGCGGACAAAACTTTATTCAAACCGCCGATGCGCGCGCCTTCCGCAATCAGTTCCGCAGCGTTGCCGATCGTGATCAGTTGGTCGACGCCGAGCGTCGCTGCGGTCTCGCCGACCTCCCGGTGCCCGCATTCCGATTCGCTGCCGAGTTCCCGCATTTCTCCCAATACCGCAATACGCTTTCCGTCGGCGTCGAGCTCGACCAGCGTGCGCAACGCAGCTTTCATCGAGTCGGGGTTGGCATTGTAGCTGTCGTCCAGAAATTGCACGCCACCGACCTCTTTAATTTGCAAGCGCGCTTTCGTGAGCGGAGCTGCGGCGAGGCCGGCGGCACATTCCTCGATGGATAATCCAAATGCCCGGCCGGCGGCGACGGCCAGCAATGCATTCTGCACCATGTGCAAACCCGCAACGGGAAGTTGCGCGCGGCAACGATGCGCCCCCTCCACAATTGTGAACTCTGAGCCCTCGGCACTCTGGCGTATTTCAATCGCGCGCACGGTTCCGCTTGTGGTTCCTGCGAGCACAACTCTTGCGCGCGTGCGCGCAGCGATTCCTTCAGTGAATGGATCGTCGGCATTCAGAATGACTGTTCCCTGCGGCTCGATCACTTCGGCCAGTGCTCCCTTTTCCATGGCGATTGCTTCGCGGGAACCCATGAATTCGATATGTGCCACGCCGATGTTCGTGACGATGGCTGCATCGGGCGCGGCGATCTTCGCGAGCGCAGCGATTTCGCCGGGATGATTCATTCCGATCTCCCAGACGGCAACTTCATCCTCGGAAGTCGCCTCCAGAATTGTGCGCGGCAACCCTACGTGATTGTTGAAGTTCCCTTCGGTCTTGGTGATCCGAAATTTTCGCGCGAGCACCGACGCGGCAAAATCCTTCGTGCTCGTCTTGCCATTGCTGCCGGTGATCGCGAGGACTTTCAGCGCGAGCGACCGCCGGTAGTTGGCTGCGAGCATTTGGTAGGCTTGCAGCGAGTCCGTCGCCCGAAGAAGTGCAAAATTGTTCGGAACGCTGCCCGACCAGTTGACGTCGATGAGCGCGCCCGTAGCGCCTGCCTTTGCACTGGCTTCCACAAAATCATGACCTTCAAAATTTTCGCCGTGCAAGGCGACGAACAATTCACCCGGTTTAATCGTGCGGGAATCAGTGCTGAGTTTATTGACTATGAGGGCCCCATCGCCGGCTGACAATGACGCTCCGGACAACTGTGCGATTTGAGAGATCCTCAGCGGATTCATAGGATTGGGGACCGCACGCGCCTCGCGTGCTCTGCGCGGCGCCCTCGCGGCGCGGTCGTAAGCGCGGAGCCACGGAAAAGCAGTGCGAGCATCATGGAGTGGTTGCCTGCCAGAGAGTTTCCGGCGAGGGCGCCGGCAACGGCACGCGGGGCGCGTGCGCTCCCCAGAACACCAGAATCGCCCGCTGCAACAGTTGAAATTGCCAGCGACACCATAGATTCAAAGCTCCACGGGATGATCTTCGATCGCGCGGCGTGCGACTTGGATGTCATCGAATGGGATGGTGTAGTCTGCGAACTCCTGATAATTTTCGTGCCCTTTGCCTGCGACCAACACAATGTCGCGTGGCCCGGCGAGCGCAACGGCGCGATTGATGGCCTCGGTGCGATCGACAATTTTTTCGTAATGATTCGATCGAAAGCCTTTTTCGGTTTCGTCGATAATCGCACTCGGGTCTTCCTTGCGCGGATTGTCAGAAGTGATGATGGAGTAATCAGCAAAGCGATCCGCCATCTCAGCCATTAAGGGCCGCTTTTGCCGGTCGCGATCGCCGCCACAACCAAAAACGGTTATCAACTTATTCGGCTGGAGTTCGCGCAGAGTCTTCAAAACGTTGGCGAGCGCATCAGGTGTGTGTGCGTAATCCACGAACACTTGAAATTGGCGTTTCGCAGGGACCAGCTCCAGGCGCCCGGGGACTTGCGGTGCTTTCGCAAGACTCAGGACTGCGCTTCGGAGATTAATTCCCAACGCTTCCGTTGCAGCGAGCGCAGCGATGGAATTCGTGACATTGAAGCGGCCGATCAACGGAAGACGAACCAGGTAACTCTTACCGTGCGCGTCAAGTTGGTACGACGTTCCGGTGAATTCGGCGCGATAGTTGGAAGCGCGAAAATCTGCGCGCGATCCTAACCCATACGTAACCACAGCCACGCCTTTATCGATCCTGCCGAGCAGTTGTTGGCCGTAACGGTCGTCGACGTTCACAATCGCCACCGGTTTGGTCTTTTGTTTTTGGCCGGCGAGTTCAGTGAAGAGTCTGGCCTTGGCTGCAAAGTAGTTTTCCATCGTGCCGTGAAAATCGAGATGGTCCTGAGTCAAATTCGTGAAGACGGCGACGTTCCATTCGATACCGCGCGTACGTTCCTGCGCCAGCGCGTGCGAAGAGACTTCCATCGCTGCCGCTTTGCACCCTGCATTGGCGATCTGGGCCAGTAGCTCTTGTAAGTCGAGCGATTCAGGCGTGGTGCGAATGGCGGGCAAAATCCTCTCGCCGATCTCGTACCGAACAGTTCCGATTAATCCGCAACGTAATCCGGCGTTTTCGCAAATGTGTTTGATGAGAAATGTCGTCGTGGTTTTACCATTTGTGCCGGTGACCGCGGCGAGTTTTAACTTGCGAGCCGGGTGGCCATAAAAAGCTGCCGAAAAATCCGCGAGCGCAGTGCGGGTATTTTCAACAACCAGACAAGTGACGCGTGGATCTTTTTGTTCGCTCTCGGCGACGATCACCGACGCCCCTTTATCGATGGCCTGACCGATGAATTGATGCCCATCGGCTTTTTCACCCCGCAACGCCACGAACATGGTGTGCCTCTGTACTCGCCGCGAGTCATACGCGATATTTTCCACCGGGCGATCAACTGACCCGAGGATCTGGCGAACTGGAGTCGTAGCGAGAAGGCTCTTGAGCTGCATGAGGCTTTAACATCTCCGACAGGAGACGGATTTGCTACGGCGAACCGGGACGAGGTACTCAACGTCGCGAACCATCGGTTAAGGCGATTCGTGCTGCCGGCACCTTGCGGAGTCGCTCTGCCGGCTTTGGTTTTTCGACTCGCTGAATGGGAATCGCTTTGCGAATCTCCTCATGCGGCTCAAGATCAAGATAATGGGCGGCCTTTTCGGCAACGCGGGAAAAAATCGGTCCAGCGACAAGCCCGCCGTAATTCAGTTCAGGTTTGCTCGTCTGTGCATCGTCCAGCACAACGAGGCCGACAAACTCAGGGTGATCCGCCGGCAGATACCCGATGAATGAAACGACGTACTTCCCATGGTCGTATCCGCCGTGCGGATTGACCTTTTGCGCGGTCCCAGTTTTCCCAGCGATAATAAACCCGGGCACAGCAGCAGCGGCGGCGGTTCCCTGATCGCTCACGACACCGCGCAACGCATCACCAATTTGTTTGGCGGTTTCAGGAGAAATGACCTGACGTAGTACCACCGGCGACACTGAGCTGACTATTTTGCCGTCCGATGCCATGACAGATTTTATAATCCGAGGCGTCACCAGTTTGCCGCCATTAGCGATTGTTGCCATTGCCGTTGTCATCTGCAATGCGGTGACGCCGACCTCGTGTCCCATCGGAATGCGCGTGATGGAGATTTTGCTCCACGTTTGCGGGGGCCGAATCACTCCATTGATCTCGCCCGGCAGTTCAATTCCGGTGCGCTCGCCAAATCCAAAGCGCCGGATGTATTCGTAAAATTTCTGATCGCCAATACTCAGAGCAAGCTTCGCGGCTCCGATGTTGCTCGATTTGACCAGAATGTCGCGGACGCTCAGATAGCCGAATGCGCGATGATCGTGCAGAGCGGAGCCACCGTAGTTCCAAAGACCGTTTTCACAAAAAAGCTGCGAATCCAGACGCAACTTGTGTTCATTGAGAGCAGAGGCAGCGGCTACGATCTTAAAGGTGGAACCTGGTTCCATCATGTCGATGATGGCCCGGTTCTTCATTTGTTCGGGCTTGGCCTCAGAGCGGAGGTTTAAATCAAAGTTTGGACGGTTCGCGATCGCCAGGATTTCGCCAGTCTGCGGCCGCATCAGAATGATCGTCGCCTTTTGTGGAGAATACTCCTTCATCGCCGCATCGATTTCTTCCTCGACAATGCTCTGCAACCCAAGATCCACAGTCAGATGTACCTGATAACCATCTCGGGAGGCGCGTTCCTGCCCGCGATAAGGCACGATCTCCTTGCCGGCACGGTTCTGCTCAATGAACCGGTAACCGTCCTGTCCGTGGAGGTATTCTTCCATTGAGGCTTCAACACCCTGGACGCCGTGGTGATCGAAATCCGTAAACCCAATCACGTGGCAAAGCATCGAGCCGTTGGGGTAAAAGCGCGTCGCGTCGTGCTCCAAGTAAATTCCGCGCAGTTTGTTGGCGCGAAGTTTTTCACGCAGCGCGTTTGCTTGCGTCGCTGCTACCTCGCGCTTGATGACGATGTAGCGGCGGCCGCTGTTTAATTTTTCGGTGAGTTCCTGGGAGGGGATCTCCAGTTCGGTATTCAGGAGATTAACGGTTGCTTGCACATCGCTGAGGTGCGTCGCGTCAGCTACGACAGTGTCGACAGGAATGTTGTGCGCGAGAACTTCATTGTTCGCGTCCAGAATCTTGCCCCGTTCGGCGTGAATGACCTGCTGGTGAACGTGCGTTTCCGCAGCGAGCCCTGCGTATTCGTCATGCTTGATTGCCTGCAAATAGATCAATCGGAACGAAAAGATGCTGAACAAGCCGATGAAAGCAGCGCACACGAGAGCGCAACGAGTTCGGCTACTTGGATTCATGTTGCGGCAAAGGGTTCACTACGGGTTGAATCGCCTCTTCGTCAGTCGATCGCGCCGGAATTGTGAGCCGCACGATCTTCGAATCCGAAACAGGAACCATTTTCAGGTACCCTTCCTTCAAGCGGCGTTGCAACGCCGTGCGCGAGGTAAGCGCCGCGATCTGTCCGGCGGCCACATCGTTTTCCATGTGCAACTTCGCAAGATCGTTCTCCACTGCCTTTCTGCGCTCGCCAAGGTGATATAGTTGCAGCGTCAAATAGACATAAGCCAACCCGGCAAGCGCGAGAAATGCCGTCATCACAATCCAGCGCGCCAATGATGCCGCGTTCACGGTATTACAATTTCGTCGCCGTGATCTGTTCATTTGATCTTCTCCGCCACGCGCAACTTCGCGCTTCGCGATCTGGGATTCGCGCGCTGTTCTTCCTCGCTCGGCGCCACGGGTTTCGCTGTAACAATCGCAAGGTCGTAGTCGGGATTCCGCCGCGGTTCAGGCCATTCGGGCCTGTCGAGCCATTCCTTGCTATGATCTCGAAAGAAGTTTTTCACTATCCGGTCCTCCAGCGAATGGAAAGTGATCACCGCGATGCGTCCGCCTCGCCCAAGTCGCGCCGTTAAGACGCGCAGGCCTTGTTCCAGTGCTCCAAGCTCGTCGTTTACTTCCATTCGCAGCGCCTGAAATACTTGAGTCGCCGGGTGGTGTCGTCCGTGACGGCCCACCAGCTTTTCAATTGTGCGCGCGAGCGGGAGCGTTTCACGAAATGGCGAAGTCTTACGTATCTTCACGATCATGCTGGCGATGCGGCGAGCGGCCGGTTCTTCGCCGAGTTCACGAAAGAGGCGGGTCAAGTCCTCTTCGCTGTAATCGTTCACGATTGTCGCCGCGGTGAGAGTTGTTTGCGGATCCATCCGCATGTCGAGCGGACCGTTTCGAATTAAACTGAACCCGCGCTCCGCGTTTTCGAATTGCCGGGAAGAAACACCCAGATCAAGAAACGCGCCTGCGATTGTGGGAATCCCGAGTTCGTCGAGAACACAATCTGCATATCGGAAATTTGCCTGCCGCACGATGATTCGCCGGCCATGATGCGCCAGACGCTCTGTCACTTGCCGGACTGCATCAGGATCCTGATCCAACGCCAGGACATCCGCGCCGCTTTCTAGCAGCGCTTCAGTGTGCCCGCCGCCGCCGCACGTTCCGTCGAGGATCAGCGAGCCTGCTTTCGGCTTGAGTAGTTCAAGCGCTTCGGTCTGCAAAACCGGACGATGGTAAATAAAATCCTCCGGCAGCTCCGCGGACTCCTCTACTGCCTTTGGATTGATGGCGAGCCATGCGGGTGGTTCGATCCAAAGCGGATTCATGACGAGTTGGCGCACCATACGATTACAATCCAATCTCCTTTGCTACATGCTGGTAAGTAGCCGTTTCCTCTTCGTGTGCCTGTTTCCAGCGTTGCAAATTCCAAATTTCAAAACGCCCGCGATTACCTACGAGAGCGACTTCGTTTTTTAATCCAACTTTTTGGCAAAGTTCGTCCGGCAAAACGAGGCGACCCTGCCGGTCCGCGCCCGCGTGTTGAGCGCGAGAATGCACCTGACGCAGGAACACGCGGCGATCGCGCGCGGAAACCTTCTCGTTCGTTTCCGCGGCCGAACTCATTTTCGCGAACTCCTTTGGCGACATGACCAGCAGAAACTGGTGTGTCGCCTCAGGCAAAAGGATGAAATCCTCAGGACCATCCCGACGCCAACGCGATGGGATCGTAATGCGATTCTTCTCGTCAATCGAATGCCGGAACTCTCCAGCGTAGAAGCGTTCAGGTTGGGAATCAGCGTCCATTGGTCGCATGGAGTAATAGCCCACTTTACTCCACTTGACCCCACCTTTAACCACCTCCGCAGGAGACGGTCAATAAAAATCTTTCATCCAGTTGCGGTTAGCGCTGGGTGAAGTTCGGTGCGCCGGCCGCATCTCCGTTCCCGCCTGAGTTTGGCGCCCAACCCGCAGTGTCATTGTGCCAGGTTTTCTCTTGATCCGCTTAGCGCCAAAGGCGCGGTGTCATTGCGAGCTGGGGCAACGCCCTAGGAACATAATGCCAAAAACATCGAAGCGCTGAAAGCGCGATTCAGTCGCGCAGCAGCCGCATGATCAGGAGCGCCGTGTCCCAATCGAATTGAGTCGCGCTTTCAGCGCTGATTTCATAACGCAACCGAATACCTGGGTCGATGCCCCAGGGTCGCAGTTGAGAACGCGTCGTTGGCGCTAAATACGAACATTTTATCTGGCGCACGCTTGGCCTGTCCCTTCGCGAGGAGACGCAGGAAGTGAGGATTACTCCGGTCTCGCTGCAATGACATCTACGAACGTTCTGTTGCGTCGCCGCAGCGAAATTCGTAAGCTCGTCCGAATCATGAAATGTTTCCGCTTCGCGTCCGGGCTCACGTGCGCTCTTCTCATGGGCGGCAGCGCGACCGGCTTCGGCCAGGCGTCGACTGACGCCGTGCGAGTCACGATGTCAATGCACCCGGATGGCTCACGGACCGTTTACAACTTCGATAACACACAGCACACCGCAGTCTCCACGACCACAGATCCGGATGGCAAAGTTCGGCAGACGATTCGTTATCAACTCGACAATGCTGGCCGGTTCTCGACCGGAGAAGTTTCCGGACCCGATGGCCGCGTTCGGCTCAAGAGCCGTTACAAGTACGATGACGCAGGTCACCTTCTGGAAGAAGCCCAAAGCGCAGCCAACGGCACGCTTCTGAACAAGATCGTTTACAGTTACGACCCAGCAGGCAAGCAAACTGGGTATTCTGTCTTTGATGCCTCTGGCAAATTAATCAGCCGCACAGGCGGCGCTGCGGTCCGCCCATCTCCATCGCCAAAATCGCGCGAAAAAACGAAGCGATGACTGGTTAGGGCGCAGCGCTCGGACTCGCGGCCGTTGTTGGCGAAGGGGACGCCGTGCCTTGCGTTTCAAGTGGCAACTTCAAATTGTTCAAGTCGGAACGGCGGATTGTAAATGTGCCATCGCGTCCTTCCATACGTGCGAAAAATGTGCCGTCGTTGTTTTGAGTGCCGACCGTGAGTTTGTGTGGTGCCTTGTTGTCGGCTGAAGTCGTAAAGGTGAGCACGAGCTGTGGTTTATCGAATCCCTGCTGAGGTGTTGTCGTTCCGAGCCAGCGCACCGCATGTAAGCTCGACATAGTTGTAAGCACCGATTGCAAATTCGTCTGATTGATTGCGCCGTTTCCTTTCAGCCAATGCCACTGGTTATTTTGATGGCGTTCTAACGACAGCTCTTTGTCAGTCGTGACACTGAGGCTATGAATCTGCTCCGGCTTAAATTTGAAGATCGACAACTCCTGCCATTGCAGGGGATCAGGTGAAATCTGATCGAGCAATCCCCGCCGCACTGCCACGACAAATGGCTCATCGGTGAGGCGCGCGTAAACGTTGTCGCCTTCGTCTTTTCCAAAGGCAACTGTGGCGAACGGTTCCTCGCCCGCTTTCGTTTCGGCCGTGTTCTCTGAGGCGAATGAACTGAACGTCAATTGCAGCTGCGGCTTATCGAGGCCGTACTTCGGCAGATTGGAAGCAACGTCTTCGACGAATTTTGTCACCCGCTCGTTTTGCAGCGCGTCGATCATGCGGCGAACTGCGCCTGCATCTGCTGGTGCGTTGTTTCGGTTGACGATTGTCCAATTGCCGTCTTTGCGCGCGAGAACGGGTTTGGTTTTGCCCGGCGCATCGATCGTGATCCGATCAAGAATGTTGGTGTCGATCCGAACCAGATGATTGTCCCGCAAGTCCGCCGGCTTCGTGTTAAGGATCTCTTCGAGTTTTTTCGGCAAGGTGTAAACAGATCCGCGAGGAACGAACCGCACGTACACCTGCTCTTTTTCTTTTTCGGGTATCGCGCCAATTTGCAACGTCTGCCCTTTCTCCTCCCGGCCGGCAACCTTGATAGATTCGCCGATCTCCACTTTCTGATCTTTTTTTTGCTCCTGATCGAACAAGGTGATTGACCCGCGCGGCTCCGCTAATCCGTACTGGCGCAGGTCGCCACGATCGTCAGCCACAAATTGTCCAATGCGCGCCGACGTGACCTGCGAGATCAGATCGTTGACTTTCTGATCATCGGCGCGGGCGCGGAGGGGTTTTACGATCTCCCAGTTCGTGTCTTTCTTCTCCAGTTCGATTTCGCCGGCGGGCGTTTTCATCACCACCCTGCGCACTTGTGCGTTGCTCAAATCGGTCAGTTTTTTGTCCCGGAATTCCTCCGGTTTTTTGTCTATGTCTTTCTTCACCGATTGGCCGACAAGAAACGTTTCCTTTGAGTTCTGGAATCGCACATACATTTTGCCTTCCATTGCGGCATCTTTGCCAAACAAAATTTCCGGCGGCCGATCGTGCCCCAGCAATTTCAGTTTCAGTTTTGGATTGTTCAGGCCGTACTCGGCGAGCTTGCTCTTATCAGAGTCGATCTCTTTCGCGGGGATGGTTCGCTCTTTTTGCCAGTTCTCCACATCCGACAACAAAGTATCGACTAACGCCGTATCGGCCTGGTCCTTGATAGGCGTTTCCAAACGCCATTTGTTTTCGCTGCGCCGGATTTCGATCTTTTGATCCCCGTTTTGGATCACGATTCCATCGATCTTGGTTCGATCGAAATTGACCATGTTTTGCGACTGACGCCGGGCTTCTTCCGTGCTCGGCCGCTTCATTTCGAAAAATCTGAAATAAGCGACACCAGCGATCGCAATGATTGCCAGGATGAGCGTGTTCCTCCAATTCATGTCAGACGCGACGTTGCCACCAGACGACTGTTCCGATGACGGCGGGAATCAGCGGCATCAGAACCAGAAGAATCCAGCGCAGCCGGCGCAATCCTTCCGGGTCGAGGCTGAACGTGAGTGGCTTCGGAATTTTTGGTGCGATACCGATCAATTGTTCGCGGCTCAGCAGCCAGTTCACTGCACCGGAAACAAAATCGAGCGCCGCCTGATCCTGCATGATCGCATTGTCTTGAATGAACGTGGCGTTGCTCACCGCAACGAGCCGTGACGAGTTCACCTGCACACGAGCATCGACGCTGCCGCCCTTTTCCGCTGAGGCAGCGATTGTTAGCGGCACATCGCCGGCTTTCTGCGCGTCCGCTTGCAGCTTCACCTGATTGTCTGAGTTGTAATCGGTTTCGGCAAAGTAGCCTTTTTCTGCCTGGATGAGCGGCTCCAGCCGGATGTTAACAGCTCGCCCGCGGTTCGGATCCAGTGCGAGTGAAGCTGTGCCGCCAACAAAAATGGCCCGCACATCCGCAAGCCGCTTCGTGATCGGGCTGTCGCCGAGGAAATGCGCCTGGACATCTCTCGTCAGTGCGAGCTCTTGAATTCCTGTGCGCACGAAAACCATCAGCCTGTCGTCATTTACTTTGACGCCCAACTCATCAAGAAAGGCACGTAGTCTGGGCGTGTTGGCTGCCGGATCGACAAAGACCAGGATGCGTCCTTGTTTGTCCCAGAAATCGCGCAGCACTTGCATTTCGCGATCGGAAAGATCGTATTGCGGTCCGAGGATCATCACTGCGTTCACATCGGCTGGGATTGCAGGCTGATCGAGAAGGTTCAGCTCTTGAAACTTGATGTTTTCATTTTCGATAAACGTCTTCAGCAGCGTGATGGGGCTCGTGGGTGCGGAAAGCGCCGGTTCCTTATGACCCGTGACGTATCCCAAGATTTTCTTCTTCCCTTCCACAAGGTCGATCATCGCGCTGGTAATCGCCTGTTCGCCTTTGAATGCGGCGACCCGCGGACCTTCGCCCATTGCCATCCCGCTCTGGTCAATATCGGCCATCTCCGATGCCTTCACTGTTTTGTTACGCCCGTCGTAGTCGAGCACTAGAAGGCTTTCGTCGGTGACGACCTTGTATTTATCGAACAACTCCTTGGCCCGGGAGAGGTTCCGCTCCGGATCGATTTGCTCGACGTCGATCTTTCCTTTCCCGGCGTACTGATATTCGGTCAGCAGATTCTGAAGATCCGCGGTAATGGGCGTGCCAGGCGAAAAGAAAACGGTGATGCGCATCTTGCCCTTGAGCGTGTCAAGGAAACGCTTTGTCTTGTCGGACAACGTATATTGTTGGTCGCGTGAAAAATCCCAACGCTTGTAATGTTTGAAGGCGAGCGAATTCACCATTGCAGCGAGAAACAGAATCAACACGATCTGGACGACAACGTTGAGACCGATCCTGATCCGCCCAATTTTCATTCTCCGGCGCGTGAGAGGCTTCTTTCGTTCGTCAGCCATATATCAGAGCCTCCATTTTCGGGATTGGAATGCCTGATACGTGAGCATCAGCATGACAACGGTCATGCTCACATAGAGAACGATCGGCCGCGTATCGATGATGCCTCGGGAGAACGTTCCCATGTGTTCGATCGCTGAGAAGTAGCCTAACAAATCGCGCGTCTCGGATGTAACATCCAGCAGGATGAACTGCACCAGGCCGAGGAAAAACAGCAGCGTAATTGCGCAGAACGAAATGACCGCGGCAATAATCTGGTTCCGGGTCAGCACCGATGTGAGACACCCAATGGAAAGATAAAACATTCCAAGGAGCAACAGCATCAGGTAAGAGCCGAAGTATGATCCCGGAGAATGCGCGGCCGGCTGGTTTGTTACCTTCGCGAAAATCCAAAAATAAACGAGCGTCGGGATCCAGAGGATCAGGTAAAACACGAGTGCGCCAAAAAATTTCGAGAGCACTACCTGCCAGTCCCGAACAGGCGCAGTCGTGAGAGGTTCGATCGTGCCGAGCTTAAATTCTTCGGCAAACAAGCGCATCGTGATCAAAGGAAAAATCAAAACGAATGCGAACCAGAAAAAGACCGAATTAAAGAATGCTTCCTGGATGGTGTATTGCACCTGGCGCTGGTTCATGAACGAGACCTGAAAATAAAAATCGATCCCGCTGATGATCAGAAAAAAGATCATCACGATGTAGGCGATAGGAGAGTAGAAATAGCTGCGCACTTCGCGCGTGAACAGGGTCCAGAATTTACGCATGGCTCTGAAGCGTTGGAGTAATGGAGTGATGGAGTGGTGGAGTGGTGGAGTACTCCTCAGAATCTTCCGCTATACGGTCTATCCAGTTTTCATCTCCGCGTTTCTGTTCCAGCTTGTCGATTAGGCGCAGAAGACGGTTCTCAACTTCGTAATGCAGAACGTCCACATCATGGAAACGCGCCTCTGCGATTTGCCTGGTTTTCTTGAGGCCGATCGCCCGTGTCATCGTCTCGGCTAATGAGCCTGGCGCGTAGTACAGAAATTGAATGTATTCGTTAAGCGAACGGCGGTCATATCCCTCAGATATGTTTGCAGATACCGACTGCGCGGCATCGGCTATTTGCGAGCGCAGCTTCAAATCAATTTTATTTTCCGTGAAAGCGATCGCCCAAACTAGTTCGAACAATTCGACAGCTTTTTGCCAGACGATAAGTTGCATGTAGCCGCGATTCTTGTTTCGAAGCTTCGTCTCGTAATAGTTCATCACTCCAGTACTCCACTCCTCCATCACTCCATCAAAGGACGTCCGGATGGGTCAGCTCGACGAACACATCTTCGAGTGTTCCGCGGCGCTGAGTGAGTTCCCGCACCGCCCAGTGGCGCTCAACGGCGAGCCGGAAAACCTCTTCGCGCACATCCGCGCCGGATTCGACTCGCAACGAGAATTTTTTCCATTCGTCTTCACCATCCGTGACCACGTCTCGAACGCCGGCGATCTTCTTCAATTGCTCTTCGCCGTTGTCGTTTCCAATCTTTGCTTCAAGCTCGACGCCGCCGGCTTGTCTAACTTTTCCCAGCAAATTCTCCGGCGTATCGCACGCTTCGATTCTCCCTTTGTGAATAATGATGACCCGATTGCATGTCATCTCCACTTCGGGCAAGATATGAGTGGAAAGCAAAATCGTGTGTTGCCTGCCCAAATTCTTGATCAACTCCCGCACCTGTCGGATTTGATTTGGGTCCAGACCAATCGTGGGCTCGTCGAGGATGAGAAGATCGGGTTCTGCCAGTAGCGCATCTGCCAGACCGACGCGCTGGCGATACCCTTTGGATAAAGTGCCGATCAATTTCCGTTCAACGTCCTTGAGACCGCAAAGTTCCTTTACATCGCCAACCCGCTCTGTAACGCGACGGTGCGACACGCCCTTGAGCGCCGCGCGATAATTCAGGTATTCCGTGACACGCATATCGCTATAGAGCGGAACGTTTTCCGGCATATAGCCGAGGTGCGCGCGCGCCTGAAGCGATTTTTCAAAAACGTCGAATCCGGCGATGCTCGCGCGACCGGAAGTCGGTGGCATGAAGCCCGCCAGGATCCGCATGGTCGTGGTTTTGCCGGCGCCATTCGGCCCAAGAAATCCCATGATCTCGCCACGGCTCACCTCGAAATTCAAATCCTGGATGGCGGTCTGACCAGCGTACCTTTTCGTTAAATTCTCAACCTTAATCATTTTGCAATACTTCGTTGAGACAACGGAACCGCGATTGCGTTGCCAATTTTTTTATCGCGCTTTGAGAGTCAGGGCGGCGAGCTCGTGATTCTCTCCACGCGCGCGGACTATGCCGATCGTAAACTCCACGGTTGCACCGCTCTCGACCGCTCGCAGCACCTCCTCGACCTGTCTCACGGACAATGCCGTCGATTTGTTAATGCGATACAGGACCATGCCGCGCTTAATCCCGGCGGCATCCGCCGGGCTGTTGGGTTCCACCGCCGTAATCACGACGCCGCGACCTTGCAGATATCCGAGCACTTCGCTCAATTCGGGGGTCAAGTTTTGCAGCTGCATTCCGAATAGTTTTTCGGTGCGGGGACTGCCGGGTTCGGCAGGTGCCGGAGAGTCTTTAGGTATGCCCTGCTTCATCGCCACTTGCTTGAAATGATTGACGGTGTCGCGCACGACATCGGCCGGAATTGCGAAGCCCAGTCCCTGCGTGGGAACGCCTTGTGGCGTAAACGCCATTTTCGCAGACGCGATACCAACCAAGCGGCCGGAGAGATCGACCACCGGCCCGCCGCTGTTGCCGGGATTGATTGCGGCATCGGTCTGCACCAAATCCTTATACTCGGTTTCATCAACGGTGATGTTCCGTTTGACTGCGCTCAGCACGCCCCGGCTGATAGAACTGCCGTAACCAACAGCATTGCCAACTACCATCACTGTCTGACCGAGCAAGTTCGGAGAAATATCGTCGAGATTAATGAAGGGGAAATCGGTCTGCGCGTCGATTTTGATAAAAGCCAGGTCAGTCTTGTCATCGCCGGTTATGTAGTGAGCGCGATATGTTTTCCCGTCGTGAGCGGTCACATGAATCTTCAAATCCGCAGCACGCTCTACCACGTGCTGGTTCGTTATGATGTAACCTGCGGGATCTATTATGAAACCGGAGCCCAAGCTTTGCAGCGTCTGACGAACTTCGCGCGGTCGAAACCGATTATAACCGAAGAATTGAGAGTAAACTTCGTCGAACGGGTCGCGCACAGTTCGCTTAACGACTCGCTCGGTATTGATATTCACCACGGCTGGCAAAACCTTCGCCACAGCCAAAACGGCTGGTTCCGAAGCCGGATCGACCTGTGCAAAACACGAGGCGATTGGCGCGAGAACCAACGCGGTCGCCAGTGTGCGATTTGCGGCTCTGGGGAGCGCAAGCGCCTCGCGTGCCGTTTTCGGCCCCCTCGCCGAAAACCTCTTGAGTCGCAGCATCATTCGAACATTCGTTAGGCATTCCGCGAGGGCGCGGAATGCAGCACGCGAGGCGCGTGCGCTCCCCAGAGTTGTCGACAGCAGCCTCATAGTTGCTTCACAATTTTCTCTGGAATTAATCTGCGCAATTCGCGGTGCGCTTCGGCAATCCGCATAAGATCGAGCTCAACTTTTTTGCGCTTCGTCGATCTGCGTTGTTCATCCTGCCACGCCCACACCTTGCCACGGAGGTCTTTTAGACCAGCTACCGGCACGCGCATCCCCAAAACTTCGCGCTCTGTTGCACTGTCGAGAAACTCCTGGTAACGGGGATCGGTTGTGAATTGAACATTCAGTTTACTTCCGGAGCGCTGCGCGTTCATCGAAGGCTCGAATTCCTTTACGCGAAAACCGGCAGGTTCAAGTTCGCGGCCGATTCGTTCAAGACTCGCCTTCACCACGACCAGATCAACGTCCACGGTGTACACGGGTTCGACGTAACAGTTCACTGCTAGTTCACCAATCAGGCACCACGGCCTGTAGCGGTCTAACACGACGGCGACTTCGGCGAAATCGCTCGAGCCGCCGTTCGTTACAGATTCATATATCTCAGTCGCAGTCATTCCATCCCTAAAGCGCGCAGACAGGATTGTCCGCGTCACGGCGCACTGTCAACTTGTCGCGCCACTTTCGGATCGTGTCATGTTGAGCGAAGCGAAACGTCTCTGGCTATTGTGCTCCGCAGTTTGGCGAAGGATCTGAGATTCTTCTCCCGCGGCTGCGGGATCAGAATGACAATGAATAGTTTGCTGGCGACTTGCCGCGTGGTCCAATCGTCCGAAATTGTCTGCCATGCGCACTTCAATTGACGCTCGCGCGAATCTTCACCTGATCGAAGACAAGTATCGGCTTTGGCAGGAGAACCCTGACTCAGTCGATTCCGGATGGTCCGCCTTTTTTGAAGGATTTGAACTGGGGAATCTTCCGGAGCGCAACGGGACGGTCGAACCCGACGTCGAAGCTCGCGAAGCAGCGTTACAGACGCGCGTCGATGGATTGGTTTACGCTTATTGCTCATTAGGTCACACGATCGCGCGCGTAGACCCGCTCGCAGAGATGCGGCCGAGAAATCCATTGCTGCGTCTGAGCGAGTTTGGGTTCACCGACTCCGACCTCGATCTTCGCGTTTCATCGAAGTTCTTCCTCGACAATCGGCCGATGACGTTGCGCGACATGGTCGCGGGACTCGACAGAATTTACGCCGACTCGATCGGATCGGAGTTCATGCATATCCAGGATCCGCACGTCCGCGAATGGATCCGGCGCCGACTGGAAACACGTCCGCACAAACATTCAACGCCTCGTGCGGTTCAGGTTGCGCTGTTGCGGGCACTGCTCGAAGCCGAATCGTTCGAGATTTTTCTGCATACCCGCTACGTCGGACAAAAACGATTCTCGTTACAGGGAGCTGAAACGCTGATGGTCGCTTTGGAGACAATCCTGCACAGGTGCCCGGACGGCGGCGTTGAGGAGATTTGCATGGGCATGGCGCATCGCGGGCGGCTCAATGTGCTGGCGAATTTTCTGCGCAAATCGCTCAAGATTATCTTTACCGAGTTTAGCGAGAATTACATTCCCGATTTGGTGGCTGGCGATGGCGACGTGAAATATCACCTGGGTTATGATGCGGTGCGCAGACTCACTTCGGGCGCGGAGATTGAAATCCGGCTCTCGTCGAATCCAAGCCATTTGGAGGCTGTCGATCCAGTCGTCGAAGGGAAAGCGCGCGCCCGGCAACGAATTCGCGGCGACACCGAGCACCGGAAAAAGGTGTTGCCGCTGCTCGTGCACGGCGATGCAGCATTCATCGCGCAGGGGGTTGTAGCCGAGACGCTGAATTTATCGCAGTTACATGGTTACAGCACTGGCGGCACTATTCACGTCGTGGTGAACAATCAAATCGGCTTCACTACGCTTCCGAAAGATGCGCGATCGTCTCGTTACGCAACAGATATCGCCAAGATGATCGAGGCGCCAATTTTTCACGTGAACGGTGATGACCCGCTCGCAGTAACGTTTGTCAGCGATTTGGCATTCGATTTCCGTCAGCAATTTGGGCGAGACGTTGTTATCGACTTGTATTGCTATCGCCGTTATGGCCACAATGAAGGCGACGAACCGTCGTTCACACAGCCCGATCTCTACGCAAAAATCGAGAAACGTCCGTCCGTCACGCAGCTTTATAAACGCGAATTGCTCAATGCCGGCACGCTGAGCGAAGACGACGCTGCTTCGCTGGAGACCGAATTCGCGCTGCGACTGGAAATGACGCGGGATGAAGTGAACGCGATAGAAAAACGCAGAGCGAATCAGAAAGCTAAATTCAGAGAATCAACGGCCATCTTTCAACCTGAATATACGAGCGAGTCTGAGCCGACCGCTATCAGTGAGAAAACTCTGAAAATCATCGTCGAAGGTCTTACCCGTGTCCCGGACGGTTTCGAGGTTCAGTCAAAGATACAACGCATCGTGATCGACCATCAGCGCCAGGTCTTCGAGGATGGCGGGCCGTATGAATGGCATTTCGCCGAAGCGCTCGCATTTGGATCGCTGCTTCTGGAGGGAATTCCAGTTCGGTTATCGGGTCAGGATAGTTCGCGCGGCACCTTCAGCACGCGGCATTCGGTGCTTTATGATGCGAAGACGGGCAAGCCGTACGTGCCATTGATGCACCTGGCTGAAAAACAAGCGCGCATCTGCATTTATAACAGTCCGCTCTCGGAGGCCGCCGTGCTCGGATTCGATTACGGCTACTCGCTTGAGTATCCAAAGATGCTTTGCCTGTGGGAGGCGCAATTCGGTGATTTCATGAATGGCGCGCAGACCATCATCGATCAATTCATCGTGTCAGCGGAATCCAAGTGGCAACGGCCGAGTGGAATTGTCCTGTTACTCCCGCACGGGTATGAAGGGCAGGGGCCGGAACATTCCAGCGCGCGCATCGAGCGCTTCCTTCAAGAATGTGCCGACGATAACATCCAGGTCTGCAATGTTACGACCGCTGCACAGTATTTTCATGTGCTGCGCCGCCAGATGAAACGCGATTTCATCAAGCCGCTCATCATCGCTACGCCGAAGAGTCTGTTGCGCGCGAAATATGCGTCGTCACCAGCTGAAGAATTTATCCATGGCCGGTTCGAAGAATTTCTGGGCTCACCTGAAGCTGATCCGGTCGACAACGTGAAGCGCATCATCTTTTGCTCCGGGAAGATCTTTTACGATCTTCTGAAGTATCGCAGCGAACGCAAAATCGATGACGCAGCGATCATTCGTATCGAGCAGCTTTATCCTCTCGCTGAAAACAGGCTCCGCGAAATGCTCAAGCCATTTCCAAAACCGGCGAAGCTCGTCTGGTGTCAGGAAGAACCGCAAAACATGGGTGCATGGACGTTCATCGAACCGAGATTGCGAACGCTCCTTTGCACCGAAATTGCCTACGCAGGTCGCGAGGCCAGTGCCAGTCCCGCGGTAGGCGCACTTGCCCGCCACAAACGTGAGCAAGCTCGCCTCGTCGCAGACGCCTTTTCGATTTAATCCTGATGACGTCGCCACTGCGTAGTGGCGACTGCATTGCTTCGCCGGTTGACGGATGTTAGCGTCGCCCGCTCGCCATGAGTCAGAATTACAAGGATACCTTGAACCTGCCGCGCACGGATTTTCCGATGAAGGCAAACCTTGCCGCGCGCGAGCCGGAGATGCTCAGGGCATGGGAAGACACGAACCTTTACCAGCAGATTCAGAGATCGCGCGATGGCCGAGAGCTATTCGTTCTGCATGACGGCCCACCATTTGCCAACGGCGATGTGCACATGGGCACAGCGCTCAACAAAATCCTCAAGGATTTCGTTGTGAAATCGCAGACCATGCTCGGCAAACGCGCCCCGTACATCCCTGGTTGGGACTGCCACGGTCTTCCAATTGAATACAAGGTGGTCAAAGAATCGCGCGCTCTTTCACCGCTTGAGATTCGCAAGAGATGCGAAGCGTTTGCGCGAAAATTCATCGACATTCAACGCGGGCAGTTCAGACGACTCGGGGTCTTCGGCGATTGGGAAAATCCGTACCTGACAATGGATCCCAAATATGAAGCGGAGATTCTGCGCGCATTCGCGATTTTCGTCGAGCAAGGCCTGGTGTACGAGGCGCAGAAGCCTGTCTTTTGGAGTACTGGCGCGCAGACCGCCCTCGCTGAAGCCGAAGTGGAATATCAAGATCGCGACGACACCGCCGTTTACGTCAAATTTCCAATCGTTGGTAGGGCGCGACCGCCCGCCTCCGCCAAGGCTACGGCGGGCGAGCCGGGCGCGCCTGCGGCTGCAGGGGAAGCTGACAGCTTCCCTACTGGCACGAGCATCGCCATCTGGACGACAACTCCCTGGACCTTGCCGGCCAATCTCGCAATCGCTGTAGATGCAAAAGAGAGCTATGTGGTCCAGGAGTTTGAAGTAGCGCATGCGTCCGGTTCGCCACGGAAGGAATCCGCTGTGGCGGACTTGCCTTCCGATCACAACCGAGGCACTCGCGCTACCTTGGTTCTCGCTGAGAAACTTCTTCCACGATTTTCTGCAGCCACAGGATTACAGCCGATCGGAAAACCGCTCGCCTCATTTCCCGGAGCTAATCTTGAAGGAGTCAGAGCGCACCATCCATTCCTCGATCGCGAGGTCCCGGTGTTCACGGCTGGTTTTGTGACGATGGATTCCGGAACTGGCGCCGTGCACATCGCACCCGGTCACGGCGCGGATGACTACGTTTTAGGAATGAAACATAAACTGCCGATCTTATCGCCAGTCGATGATCATGGCCGGTTCACCGATGAAGCTGGTTTTCCGAAGCTGACCGGCAAGTACGTTTTCGACGCGAATCCCGACATTGTCGAATTGCTTCGCGAACGCGGAATGCTTCTGGGCGAAGAAAAATTTCACCACTCCTATCCATATTGTTGGCGGTCGAAAACTCCGATCATTTTTCGCAACGTGGATCAGTTTTTCATCCGTATTGATGCGCTGCGCGGCAGAGCGCTCGAAGCAATTCACAATGAGGTTAAATGGATCCCCGCATGGGGCGAAAATCGCATCGCGGGAACAGTTGAATCGCGACCCGACTGGGTGATCTCGCGCCAACGCAGCTGGGGCGTGCCGTTGCCTGTCTTTTACGGCAAGGATGGCAAAGTCATTCTCGATCCAAAGATCATTCGCAACTTGGCCGAGCTTGTGGCTCAGCGCGGCTCAAATATTTGGTTCGAATTGGATGATGCCGCTCTGGCAAAAGAAGTCGGATTGCCACCGGACACAACCAAAGGCACCGATACGATCGACGTCTGGATCGACAGCGGAGTCTCGCATAAGGCGGTGTGCGCCGTTCGTCCGGAGTTGCGCGATCCCGCTGACATGTATCTCGAGGCCACCGACCAACACCGCGGCTGGTTTCAGTCATCGCTATTGACGAGCATCGCGATCAATAATCGTGCGCCATACAAAATGTGTGTGACACACGGCTTCGTGGTCGATGTGGACGGCAAG
>DASXOI010000300.1:0-1715 GCA_036494375.1 Candidatus Udaeobacter sp. | reverse complement strand
GGGTCATAACTTCGGCGCGGCACAGTACATTCAAGTGCTCCCATTTATCTAACTAGACTGGCGTTGCGTCGTTTTATTCCATTCACGCAACGAAAAAACTCGGAGGCCAGATCGTCTCAAGCACATGGTAAATGGAACGATGCCGCACATAACTCCTTGGGAATAAAAATCCACTGGATCGGTATGAATGGGTGGAACGCTGCACAACCTTCTTACGAAACAAACATATCGGAGATTTTTTTATGCCTATTACAATCGCCAGTATCATGAATCTTATGGGGCCGGACATGATGGTCATCCTTCTCATCGTGTTGCTTCTGTTCGGCGCGAAGAAACTGCCTGAACTCGCTCGAGGAATGGGTCGGGCGGTCAAGGAGTTCGGCGCAGCACGAGATGAAGTTGAGAGGGAACTCAGTCAGTCCGGCCCGAACGGCGTAGCGCCGTCCAAACTATTGGACACAAAGAGCGAGGTGCCATCCGCGCGATCGTAGCATCTACGCGGTTCTCGACAACAACTCCGCTGCAAAAAGAACTCGATGATTGCGCGAGTAACTCGTAGGCCACGCAAAAAACGAATCGTCATTCTGGGTGGCGGTTTCGGTGGGGTTTATGCCGCCATTCATCTCGAGAAATTGTTGGCGCGAGAACGCGCGGTGGAGATTTGCCTGGTTAGTCGCGACAACTTCTTCCTGTTTACGCCTATGCTTCACGAAATCGCCGCGAGCGATCTCGAGATCACGAATATCGTGAATCCGCTCCGAAAACTCCTTCGCAAGGTTGAGGTTTTAGTGGGCGACGTGAACGAGATTGACTTGTTAGGCAAACGCGTCCTGATTTCGCGCGGTTGCCGCAATGACTTGCAACAACTCGACTACGATCATCTGGTCATCGCGCTGGGATCGATCACCAACTTTTATAACCAGCGCGGTTTGTCCGAGCTAGCATTAGCAATGAAGTCGCTTCCGGATGCGATTCGACTCCGCGCCCGAGTCCTCCGACATTTGGAAGAGGCGAATTCCGAATCTAATCCCATCGACCGGCAGGCGTTACTCACTTTTCTGGTGGCAGGTGGCGGCTTCGCGGGTGTGGAAACAGTTGCGGCCTTAAATGACTTCGTGCGGGAAGCGCTGCCGTTCTACCCAAATCTGTGTGAAGAAATGTTGCGAGTTGTGCTCGTGCATTCCGGTTCCGTAATCCTGCCAGAACTGGGTGAGAGCCTGGGACGATACGCGCAGAAGGTGCTCGCGCGACGCGGCGTGGAAGTCCGGCTTAACACCCGGGTCAAGAGCATGACGGAAAACCGCGTGTCTTTGATCGATGGCCTCCAAATTCCATCCCGCACTTTGGTATGGACTGCTGGAACAGTGCCCAATCCTCTAACCGTTGCGCTTCCTTGTGCGAAGGAACGCGGCCGCATGCGCGTAGACGAATTCTTGCGAGTCCCAGATTGGCCTGATGTCTGGGCAGTGGGTGACTGTGCGTTTGTCCCGGATATTAGAAATCCAGGGAAGTCTCATCCCCCAACCGCGCAACACGCCATTCGCGAAGGGAAGATTGTGGCGCAAAATATCACAGCTGCACTCCTGGGTCGTCCTTTAAAATCATTTTCATTCAAGACCATCGGACTGCTGGCCTCGATCGGTCGCCGGATGGGCGTGGCACGGATTTTTGGCTTCAATTTCTCGGGCTTCTTTGCATGGTGGATGTGGCGGACA
>DASXOI010000299.1:0-2559 GCA_036494375.1 Candidatus Udaeobacter sp. | reverse complement strand
GGCGCACCACCGGTGGTCATCGCCACTTTCTATCTCTGCATGCGCTTTGTTTCACGTTCCTTCCAGACAATCATCCGCTCGTACCAGGCCAGCAGCCGGCAGAGCACCCATCCACGATAGCCATCACGAAAACCCCGCTTCAAGAGGTAGTGATAAAAAAAACGCAGGCCCGGACGAAACGGGGCCTTCAAGGCGAGCTTCTTCAGCCACCGTTTGCGTTCTATGGCTGCTCCAAAAGGTGTCGCTCGCAAGGTTGTTTGACCTGTCGTCTCGTGCAGTCTTCGCGACGCTGCTGCTTCCCAAGTAGAATAGCGATTATGTTTCTCGATGAAGGTGGCAATATCTGGGAAGGCGTAATGCTCCATTGGAGCGGATAGATAATTCGAGCGGCCCTCAAGTAACACGTGCTCGTGCACTTCGTTGTCCCCAGATTGAGCACTACTGTTGATTTCGATCTGTTCGTATCGGCCGAGCCGATGCCGAAACAGCCGCAAATTCCAACTGGGAAAATAACCGCAGTGGTTGATCCAGCCGCCAAGGAACCAGAAGCGGCGATTCAAAAAAAAACCGTCTACGTCGGTGCGGCGAATCGCGTGGCGGATTTCGCGCTCCAGTTCGGGTGTGATTCGTTCGTCGGCATCCACGATCAACACCCATTCATGGCGCCAGGGAATATTTTCCAGCGCCCAGTTCTTCTTCCGTGGAAGGGTTCCATTCCAAACGAACTCCACGACCCGGGCTCCTGCTTCTTCCGCGATTGCTCGTGTGCCATCGGTGCTCGCGGAATCAACTACTACGATTTCGCCGGCAAATGAAACGCCGGAAATACAGTCCCGCAGGTTTGCCGCTTCGTTCTTGACTGGAATAAGCACTGACAAGGGTGCTCGTGTGTCCGATAGGTTGCTCATTGAGTAATCTCGTAATAATCCGCTCGATTTTGAAAAGACCCTGCGATTTAATTTCTTCCAGAGTTTAAGAAATTTGCTCTTCTAATTCAGCGACCATGGGTAAATCGCAGACTACGCGGATTCAACGCGACAGACAAAACCGAATGAAACAAGTACGCGTTTGATGTTAAGCAGCTCGAACACCGAAGCGGCATTCGCATCGCAAAGGCACAGCAACGAGCGCTCAAATTTCGTAGACGGCTGCTGAGGATGAAAGGTGCTGTGCCCGCGCCGCTAAGCTGCAGCATTGACGAAAACCGGTGGGCGCCGGCAGTTCAGGCGCCTCACTCGGAGAGGAATTGTTACCGAATTACTGCTTGCTTAAAATTACGCAAACAAGATGATTACCGCCCGTGACCCCGGATCAACCTGCCGCCCCTCAGCCCTCTCACGGTCGTTTCAATACGACACGCTGGAGCGTTGTGCTTTCCTGCGTCGACGCCGACGGCGGCACACAGAAGATGCACACAGCGCTAGCGGAACTTTGCAAAATATACTGGCGACCAGTCTTCGCGTTTGTTCGCCGCCTGGGACAGTCGCCACAGGATGCTCAGGACCTGACACAGGATTTTTTTGTGATGGTGCTTAAAGGTCAGCTTTTGCAGCGGGCCAATCCCGCTCGCGGGCGCTTCCGTTCGCTGGTGCTTAAAGCGCTGGAAGACTTTTTGCGCGATGCACAAGCGAAGCGTTCCGCGCGAAAACGCGGTGGCGACGTGCAGTTTGTTTCCTGGGATGATTGGATGTCGGAGGCGCCATCGCAGTTCTCGATTTCTCAGCAGGAATCGGACAGATGGCCGGCGGAGCGGATTTTCGATGTGCGCTGGGCGGCCACGGTAGTCGAGCGGGCCTTAAGCCGCCTTGGCGAAGAATGTGAGGCGCGCGGGCGCCGGCGCGTTTTCGACATGCTAAGTCCGTGTCTGGCGGCCGAGCGGAACAATGTTTCTTATTCCAAATTCTCAAAAACGCTCGCCATTCCGGAAGCCTCGGTGAAGCGGCTCGTCCATCAGATGCGGATTCGTTATCGCGCACTGCTACGGGAAGAAGTCGGTCTCACCGTCGAGAAACCCGATGAGGTAGACGATGAACTGCGTTATTTGTGCGCGGCGTTGAGCGCCGCGGAATAGCTAAAATTCGAAATCCTAAACAAACTTTCTCGAGAGGCCGTAAGTTCACACCAATTTGAAGCGGCCTAATAAATCGGTGTTGTAGGTAACGCCAGGATTAGCAAGCTAAGCGCAACATTTTCGAGAACTTCGCTCTCCAATTCCCGGAGAAAGATAGGAGAAGACGGCGCCGCTCACGGCCTACGTCGAGTTCGTCCAATCTCGGTGCGGAATCACAGCCTGTAATTTTGTAGACCTTAACGTTGCAATGAGTGGCAATTTAGTTTCGATCATTCCGCACAGGGAACCGCTCGACTGCCCAGAATGTGGAACGGCATGGCGTCTCAAACGCGGGCTCTGCGTGGGTTGCCTGCTCTCATGCGGTCTTGACGGCGAGATGCACGATACGCACGCGCTCCATGACGAACTCGATCAAATCGATATGAGCGACGCCGACTGACGCACCGGCAACTACCAAATCCTGGAAGAAATCAGACCCCGGCTTCCTT
>DASXOI010000298.1:0-12747 GCA_036494375.1 Candidatus Udaeobacter sp. | reverse complement strand
GATCGATTTTGCGATTTGCTGTCGCATCTGGGCTTCAAGCAGCGGCCGGTTCGGATTTTTGCTTTCGTGTTTGAAGATGAACCAGAGACCGATGCCGACGTTTACCAGCATAAGAATCATGAATGCAACGCCCACGCGAATCGCCATTTTGTGGCCCTGCTCTGGAACGTCGGATGGCGCTGGTAATACGACCTCCTGAGAATTGCCGCGCATTCCGGCATGAATCTGTCGCGCCACAGCAAATTCGCGTTGCAATTGCTTGTCCGACATCAACCGATCTTCCAATGCTACGCGCTCCGACGCAGTTAATCTGCCATCGAGATAATCAAAAAGCTTATCGGGATTCATTGCTTCACAATTGTAGGGCGTTTCTGCGAAACGCCGGGGTTACGGTTGGCGTCCGCCGCGGCGGACGCTCTACAAATATCGGCCGAAGCGTCACGCCAGAGCTCTTTGCACGCAATTGCTAAGTGGAAGTCGCGGCGAAGCAGGAAGGAGACGATTGGTTCTTTGGCCGGCACTCCAAACGAGCTTTTACGAGCTAGACCTCAAGGAATCGCAGCGTCAGAACAAAAAAATTTCAATCATGCCCTTTTTGCTTCGGTATTTTGCTCCCCGCGACAAGTTCGAGAACTGCTCTCCGCAATTTTTCGCGGTCGGCAGCATTGTTCATGTCGAGGTTAAGGTCCATCGCGTCCGCGACCGTTTTGGCGTACGCAACGCCTTGCTGCTCGGCCAATCGCGCCCAGCGTTCATCGGCCATCACCTCGATAAGATTGGAGACGGAACGTTTTTCTAAAGAAGCCATTTGTTCCAGTTTATCCCGTTGCTCATCACGCACCGTCAGATTCAGCTTCGCTTTGTTCTTGTTCTTTTTGGATTTTGCCATTCGAGTATTTCACACCTCGTTCTTAACAGGCGATCACCAGGCTCGAACATATACCCTCAAACAACGCCGTTGTAAATTTGAGGTCTTAAGATGCGCCGTATTGACGTATAAACGGCGCTGCTCACCCTGACGGAACGCTTCTCTAAGGCCTGGAAGAATGATTGACGCGCTAAAAAGACCGTCGTGGAATCTATTTGACATGTAACATCACTACGCATAAAAGCCGTATTCAACGAGCCCCCCCCGGAATGAGTTCTCAATAACGAGAGCTCACCGAAGGCCAAACAAATTCCCCCTGCAGAACAGGCCATGGACATCATACGAGCGAGGATACGCACAGTTCCTCCCACATCTGCTCAAGCAGACGGCAAAAAATCAACAGCTGAGAAGAAAGCTCCCCAAACAAAATCAAAACAAAAAATGAGAATAAAAACTAAGTTAATGCTGGCGAAAAACCCGCTTGGTTCACTGGGTCTCACGCCGCGCGAGACGGAGGTTTTGATTTGTATCGCACAAGGCAAGACGAATTATGAGATCGGCGTCATCCTGAGCGCATCCACCGGGACAATCTGTAAGCACGTCGAACACATCCTGTGCAAGCTCGCCGTCAAAAATCGTACCGCCGCGGCCGCCATCGCCTTTGCGGCATTAGCGAAGGCAAAAAATGTGAGCAAGCTGGCACGCTTACGATAAATCGGCCAAGTTGATCGAAAAGCACAAGCACGCAAGCGTTTCCCAAGCTTTAGAAAACGCGTTGTAACCCACCCGTGTGCGGCAGCTCGGCGAAGCCGGTCGTTTGCGCAGGGGCGTAGTCGCTCGAGGGCGACCGATACGCAATTGTTCCTCCAACGCCATGACAGGATCGGGCGTAATTACAATATCTTTAGGCTTTTGCTGTACTAACCTACTTGCGGCACTCATTGACAAACCCATGGGACGTTGTGGTAGAAGGGTTAGCTGTCCTGATCGATTGCGAATATATGAAATCCAGGGTTCACACTTTCTCACTCCTCGCCGTCATGGTCTGGGGTGTGATTCCCGCAATCGATGCGCAGGTCAATGTTACCCAGGAACACAACAATGTTTCCCGCGACGGCGTGTACATCGATGCGGCTTTCACGCCTGACGCTGCTGCTGGGCTGACGCGCGACCTGAACTTTGATGGCACGATTTCCGGCAATGTGTATGCGCAACCGCTCTATATCGAGGGCGGCCCGAATGGACCGACGATTATTGCCGTCACAGAATCCAATAACGTTTACGCGCTCAACGCCACGACCGGCACGGTGATCTGGCAGCGCAACCTCGGATTGGGAGTTACATCCGGTCTTCCCTGTGGAAACATCAATCCACTTGGCATCACCGGCACGCCTGTTGTCGATCTGGCCTCAGGATCACTTTTCCTCGATGCGATGATTGACGGTATTACCAAGAAGCATTTTATTTATTCGCTCAACGTGGACACCGGCGCCACCAATGCTGGATGGCCGGTAGATGTGGGCGCCACCGCTACCTACAACGGCATTTCCTTTAATTCATCGTTTCAAAATGAGCGGGGCGGGCTGGCTCTGGTGAACGGCCGCGTTTATGTGTCATACTCGGGTCACGCCGGTGACTGCAACCCCTATCACGGGTGGGTTGTGGGCGTTGACATCAACAACCCTTCGGATGTGCATGCCTGGGCCACGACAGCATTGGGCGGCGGTATCTGGGGACACGGCGGCGTCGCTAGCGACGGCACTAACATGTTCGTTGTCACGGGAAACACCTTTAACACGGGTGGCAATTGGATGGGGGGCGAAGCCATTATTCGGTTGCAAGCCGGGCCCCTTTGGACCGGTCAGCCTACCGACTACTGGGCGCCTGTTAATTGGCTCTCACTCGACAACACCGACACGGATCTCGGTGGTGTAAGTGCGACCGTTATAGATGTGCCGGGAGCTACTCCTTCCCAGCTTGTGCTTGCCCTGGGCAAAGATGGCAATGCTTATCTTCTCAACCGCAACAATCTCGGCGGCATCGGTGCGCCTGTGGCCCAAGGGTTTATTTCCGGCACAGTCAACAGAGGGACCTCAGCTTTAACGTACCACACCAGCCAGGGAACGTATTTTGCTTTTCATACCGACGGCGACACAATCAGGGCCTGTAGGATTAGCCCGACGAATCCCCCTACGATGGCAATCGCCTGGAGCATGACTCAGTTCGGACGAGGCTCGCCATGGGTCACAACGACTGACGGAACCAATAACGTGATTGTGTGGGTAGCGGGCGTTGCAAACGACCAGCGCTTGCACGCCTACAACGGCGACACTGGCGCCGTGATTTACGACGGCGGTGGCGCCAACGAATTGATGACCGGCACGCGCCAATGGAATACCGGTATGGTCGCGCGCGGTCGAATTTACTTTGGTGCCGATAACAAAGTGTATGCCTTTAAGCTGCCCGCAGCGACACCTACGCCTACACCTAGCGCTACTGCAACACCTGGATTCAGCGCTACACCGACTTCTACTCCTACCCCGATTCCAACTGCGACGGCTTCACCAACGCCTACGCCTACGCCAACTCCTGCAGCGCCTATTATGGTCAATTGCGGTGGCCCAATGTATCTGGACAGCGCAGGTCAACTATGGTCGGCCGACATGGACTTTGTCGGCGGTTCGACTTTTTCGACTACCAATTCAATTACCGGAACATCGGACCCCACGTTATATCAAACGGTACGCTATGCGCCAACGCTCGTGTACAACATCCCAGTCGTTAACGACACGTACACGGTCACGCTCTACTTTGCTGAAATATATTTCAACGCCCCCGGCCAGCGTGTGTTTAATGTCAGTATAGAAGGGCAAAGTGTTCTCCAGAACTTTGATATCTGGGCGGTAGCCGGACAATTTGCCGCGGTGCAACGAACGTTCGTTGTCACGGTCACAGACGGAGTGCTTAACATTGTCGCAACGGCAAGTGTCGACAACGCGAACTTCTCCGCCATTCAAGTCCTGCCGGGATCTTCTGCACAGACTCCTACGCCAACGCCAACCTCAACACCGACTGCGACTCCGACACAGACACTTACACCAACTCCAACTCCGACGGCCACTGCTACCGTCACCGCTACCGCAACTGCCACTGCCACTGCAACTGCAACGCCAACTGCTTCCGCAACAGCTACGGCTACGCCGACTGCGACGGCAGCGGCTACACCTGCGGCTCCGAGGGCCTTGAACGCGACCAAAGTGACTGCCATCAGCTTCACCGCAAACTGGAGCAGTGTAAGCGGCGCGAGTGGTTACCGGTTGGATGTGGCTACGAACGCTACTTTTGTCAGTTATGTACCTGGATACCAAAATCTGGACGTCGGCAATGTCATCAGTCGAGACATCACCGGGCTGATGCCGAACACACAGTGTTACTACCGGCTACGAGCATATAACGACAACGGTACCAGCCCCAATTCCAACGTCATTAAAGTAAAGACGAAGCCGCACTGAAACCGGCTTCAGTTGGGTCCGCTGACACGAACGTGGCGCAGACAATCTTGTCTGCCTCCAACCTCTCGCGGACAGGATTGTCCGCGTCACTTCGCTGCCGCATTTAATTTGCAGGCAGATGCCAAAAAAAGCTTGTGCTGAAAATGTTCTCTGAAATGATGGCGGCCTTTAATGCCCCCGGGGGGGATAAGGGGCGGACGTCTCAATTTGGTAGGGCCGCGTCACAGCCTGGCTGAACGAAGTCGAATGGGTGCGCGCCGTCGTTCGCTCGCCGCGCGCAGAGGACTGCGCGCTCTCCCTTTCGCAGTTGCCGCCGTGCGAGTGTCTCGGTACGCCAGGCTACTCCAAGACCGTGTTTCCGTTTGCTCTTTGCTCCCGGGCACAGAGGCAATAGAGTCGCTCCGTGGCCGAGGACGATCAGGCAGAGCCGCGGCGTCACGGGCGGTTTTGGCGTCGCGTGATCGCCGTCCTGGTTATTTTCTTTGCACTGTTAGTCCTTGTGCATCGGCCAATCCTACTGGCGATCGGCCGGAGAATCGTGTTGGACTACGCGGCAAAACACAATCTAAAGGCTGATTTCCGAGTTGAGGGAAATCCGTTCGGCAGCGTCACGATTCGAAATCTTCACGCGTTTGTGGTTGGTCCGTCCGAATATGAATCGATCGACGCCGATTATGTGTACCTCGATTACAGTTTGTTCGGATTTGCACGGCACGGCCTTCCCCGATTGTTCAACGACGTTGAAGCGCGTTCGGCCACCATTATTTTCAATCCTTCCAAGGCGCCGTTGAGGCTGCGGCCGCCGCATCCGCAATTGAAGTTGCCACGGTTCTTCCCGGAACGACTTCGTGCCACCGACCTGACGGTCATCGTTAGAAATCAGCCATACGATTTCGTTGTTGGACATGCTGATCTGGAACTAAACCCGCGCACCCCCGGAGAGCTGCGGATCGAGACGTTTCAACTTCCTTCTGGCGATACCTGGCTGAAAGTTTCCGGTCAGACTTCTTACACGAACAAAAACCTGATTCTGCGCGATTTCGTTCTAAGCGACCAGGAGCAGCTTCGCTTTCTGCAGATTGATGCGTCGCAGATCGACGCGAATTATCTCGCGCTCAATCTCGACTGCACCGTCGGCGGCGGCCAAATTTCGGCCTCTGCTCCGATAACTGAAACAAAGTCTTCGCTCGACACCAAGCTGCATCTCACTGCCGAAAAAGTTGCGTCGGAAGCGCTGAACAAATTTCTTATCATTCCGGAGAATTATTTATCCGGTGAAATTGAGCGACTTGCTCTCGAAGCCTCAGGCACGATCGACGCGCCGCGCACGTGGAACGGCAAGCTATCGCTTCAGATGAACGATGTGCATCGAAGGGAAATCAACTTCGATCGCGGCGTGGTAGAAATCTCCGCAGAACAAGGCAAGGCGGTTTTGCGGTCAGCTGACATCGTCCGGGACATAAACAAATTTCATTTTCAGGGAGCAATGGAATTGCCTTCCACATTCAATGACTTCGGTCGAACACCAACGAATCTGGAAATTTCAGGCACCGCACCTGATCTGGAGCGGTTAACCGCTGGCACGCCCGTCGTCCTGACCGGGTCGGCCCAGTTCAACGGCAGGATTGACGTGGTTAATGCAACCGTAGAGGCCGATCTCGGCGTGAGCGCAGAAGCGGTTGGATTTGAGGATGGAATCATTGACAAGCTGAATTCCAGATTGCGCGCATCCAAGCGCGTGGTGCGTGGCGATAGTAAGAGACCGTGGTTTGCGGACCTTCGCACGGCAATGAATTTTGATTTAACCGGCCTGCGTTATCGCGATTACATCGTTGATTCAGTGGAAGCCTCACTCAACAGCAGTGACGATGTTCTCGGCCTCGACAGGTTCAATCTGCGGCGAAAGGAAAACGAGCTGACGGTTCGTGGACGTTATTTGCTTCCGGCCGAGGTAAGCAAATTCACTTCGCAACCTGCACAGATCGATGTTGCGCTCAATGCGCCTGAAGCAGGCGACTTTTGGGTAGCCGATTCTCCAAGCAGAGTGAGCGGCCCATTGCAATCCCAGGCACAGATTGAATGGAAACAACAAGTCGCGAGCGGCCAACTGTGGCTGGCTGGATCCAACATCCGGATGCGCGATCTGGTTCTCCGACAAATTAGCGCTCAATGTTCGATTTCGAATAGCGATGTGTATGTGAACGACTTCAGCGCAAGTTTGAACAGTACGGATTACATCAACGCAACAGGGATATTCAACTTGCGACCGCCTCACCCCTACAGCGGCAAGGCGTCGGCGAGCGTATCGAACCTGGCCGTATTCGAGCCGCTTTTGCGCGCGTTCGGGAACCAGAGTCAACTGGCCGGCTCGTTCAAATTGGATTGGGAGGGCAGCGGCCAGGGAATGACGGCTTCCCCCGCCTCCGCCAAGGCTACGGCGGGCAGGCAGCCTCTCGCTCTTTGGAGGAATTCCGGCAATCTCAAGTTCGTCCTGCAAAAAGCGCGCTACGGAAATTTGCAAGGACTCCAGGCGGACATCGACGCATCATACTCGCCCGACAGTCTTGATGTGCCGGTCATTTTTTTCGCGACGAGCAACATGGATTTCAATGCGGTAGCTCGGACGAAGGATGACACATTGGAAATAGACAAGATCCAGCTGAACCAAGTTGTCACCCCGCAACCGCGGCGAGCCGCTCGCACCGGCGCGCTCGCAGAAGGCGCCGCATCGCAACAACGCACGAATTACGCATATGGTTATGTCTCAATCCCGTTTGTGTGGCGAAATCTCGGGACACAATCCGCACTGATTCCGTCTTCCGGCAAAGTGTCACTGATACTGCAGTCCGAGAATCTTGACCTGAAGAGGCTGGCGCACGATCTCGGAATGCCTCCGGGAATCTCGGGCATCATGAATGCGAAGCTCAACGGTGACGGCACAATCGCAGATTTGAAAACGCAGCTCGACGTGCAGGTCCGTGATTTGCGAAACGAACTGTGGCCGAAAATGGAACCGGCAACATTCGAGCTGACTGCGCAGACCGCGCAGAATCGACTGACCGCTTCAGGTAAGCTGCAACAGCCGCGGATTCAGCCATTGGAAATAACAGCCACCATGCCGTTCGACCTGCGGAAAATTGTCGAGGCTCGACGATTTCCCGATGACACGCCGATCACCGCCAAAGCTCGGCTGCCGCGCAGCTCGGTGAATTTTGTTCGTCAATTCGTTCCGGACCTCGCGCAGTTGGATGGCGATCTCGGACTCGACGTTGATATGAACGGAACGTTTGGTCATCCGATCTTGAGCGGAGCAGGGGACATGACGGTGAACGTTGCTCGTTTTACGAACGCAACTCTTCCCACCTTGAGAGGTTTCAATGTGCGGTTCAGTTTCAGGGACAACGTGCTCAGTCTCGATCGCTTTGGAGGCGATTTGGCTGGCGGGCCTTTTAACATGACCGGTCGCGTTACCTTCGCCAAACTGACCGATCCGATTCTCGATTTGGAAATGAGAGCTCAGAGCGTGCTGATTGCGCGAAACGATACGCTCACCGCGCGCGCCGATGGTGATGTCAGGGTAACTGGACCATTTGCGGCGGCAACCGTCAGCGGCAATGTCGCACTGACAAACAGCCGGTTTCTGAAGAACATTGATCTTATCCCCATCGGCCTTCCTGGCAGGCCGGCGCCACAGCCGCCTTCGGAACGGCCTGAATTTTTTTCTCTACCGGGCCCGCCGTTCCGCGATTGGAAATTTGATGTCGCGATCAAAACCAAAGATCCGGTGCTGATTCGCGGAAATCTGGCCACGGGCGAAGCGACGACTGATCTGAAATTAACCGGAACGGGGCTTAAGCCGGGTCTGCAAGGAATGGTGCACATGGAAGGCGTCGAAGCGACGTTGCCTTTCAGCCGGCTCGACGTTTCGAGAGGGTCGCTTACGTTTAATCCGAAGGACTCGACGAATCCGACAGTCGATCTGCAAGGCACATCGGTGATCCGCGATTACACCGTTCGCGTTTATGTTTACGGAACTCTCCTGTCACCACAGGCGATTTTCACCAGTGAACCGCCTCTGCCGCAGGAAGAAATCATCTCGTTGATCGCTACGGGGACGACGCGACAGGAACTCTCGACTGGAAACGTTCTCGCTGGACGGGCGGCCATGCTGTTGGTGCAACAGCTCTACCGCAAAATCGCTAAGAAAGGCGAACCAACTGATAGCAACACGGTTTTCAATCGAATGGATCTGGATTTGGGAACGGTCGATCCGCGTACTGGTCAACAGCAAGCAACGGTACGGTTCAAAATTACCGACCAGCTTGTGCTCACTGGCGACGTCGGAGTTCGCGGCGATTTTCGAGGGAAATTGAAATATCTGATTCGTTTTCGCTGAAATGCCGTCCTTAATGTCATGTCGAGCGCAGTCGAGACATCCCGTAGCCAGACCGATTGATATTTCGACGAGGTTCTTCGACTTCGCTGCGCTTCCCTCAGAATGACCGCGCGATCCATTTCACTTCTCAGTGCAATCATTTTTGCAGGCGACGTCGCAGCGCAGAGCGCCGTTGATGTTGTGCGACCAGAAGAGCAACAGAAGGCGCGGCGGGCGGTCGTGAAGCAGCAGGAAAAACGCGCCAAGCGGGCCAGCATCATCGAATTTCGCGGGGAGCAAGCGTTCACGGACAAGGACCTGCGCCTCGGTCTCAAAGAGGAGATCACTACAATCGAAGATTTTGGATTGAGTCCCGCTCGCGCCGACGATCTCGCGTTTTTTCTCGAAGTGTTTTATCGAAAGCATGGCTACGCGAAAGTGGACGTGCACTACGTGATTGAATCGAGTGACCACCTACGGCTGGACATCAACGAAGGTCCGCGTTTCACGTTGAGCCAGGTAATCTTCGATGGAAACGCGCATGAGCCCGCGGAGAGACTCTTCGATTACCTGGTAGGCCCAACGCGGGAGCGATATTCACGCTTGGAAAAAAGAATTCCCTTTGTGGCTGCAGATTTGGAGGAGGGCACGCATCTGGTGCAGCGGTTCTATGTTGCCGAAGGCTTTTTGAACGCGATTGTCGATCCTCCGATTCATAAGTTTCAGTCTGGAACCAGTGAAGTCGTTGTCGTCGTCCCGATTCATGAAGGCGGACAGTATTTTTTTGGAAACGTCACGTTTAGCGGTCAGACAGTTTACGGTTCGGAGGCGCTTCGCGGCCAAATATCCGATCTCCTTCAACGCCCTTACACGGACCTGCGGGTCGAGGACATTCCGCGTCGTCTCGAGGCATATTTCAAGGCGCGCGGCTATTATGATGTCAAAGTAGTGGCCGACGGCACACCGGACGTGGCGGTGAATGGTCGGGTGCCGGTGCACGTTGTTGTTTCACCGGGAGCTGTTTATCACTTCGATGGTGTGACTGTTAGCGGGCTCCGTCGGCTGCATCCCGGTTTTGTGACGAAACGTTTCACCAGGTTAAGTGGTAAAACATACAGTCCTGATGTTGTAGACGAGCGATTTCGGACGCTCATGCAGACTGGCCAGTTCAACTTGCTTCAGATCAAGCCGGTCCCAGTCGATGGACATTTGTTGCGGCTCGACATCTCAGCGGAGGAGGCCAAAAGCAAGGAATTTGGTTTTTGGGGGGGATTCGATACCTACGAAGGGGCACTCGCCGGAGTGCAAGTTGGCGATCGCGATCTGTTTGGATACGGTCGTCCGCTCACCGCAACCATCGAGGTCTCACAACGCAGCTATCGAGGCGAAATTTTGTACCAGGACCCGTTCTTCTTAGACACGGATTTTGTTTTTACGGCGAAAGTGTACGCCCTCACTTTTGATTACGACGGCTACACAAAATTTGAGTTGGGCGGACGAATGGAGCTGAGCCGCAAAATTACAAAGTATGAGGAGGCCGCGCTTGTCGTCGCCATTCGTCATGTGGAGATCACTGATTCGCAAATCAAGCCGGACTTCCTCCTGGGAGACAGCAACTATCAAGTGAACACTATTGGACTCACGAACACGCTTGATTTCCGTGAGAGTCCGTACGTCAACCCTCGCGGTTTTCTTATCGGCAACACCATCGACGTCGCGCCGGGCGGTCTTGGTAGTGATATTGAATTCATCCGAAGCACGATGCGCGTCGGCTATTATCGTCCGTTTGGGCCAAAGCCACTCACACCCGGCGTCGTTGACGATCAGCCCATTCAAAATGGTTTACAGCGATGGGTTCGCCAGTCTTCGATTGCGTTTGGTGCGCGTGCCGGCGTTATCCATTCGCTTACAACCAGCGGCTCCAGCGAAGCGACCGAAATTCCGATCGACGAACGCTTTTTTAACGGCGGCGCTAACACGGTCCGCAGTTTCGGCGAGCGCGAACTCGGCCCGCATGATAATCACGGACATCCGGTCGGCGGAGAATTCTTTACCGTCTTCAATGTTGAATACACTTTCCCGATTTTCGGCGAACTGCAGGGCGCGCTGTTTACTGACGCGGGCAATCTATTGCCGACTTCCGAGGACATTGGGCTGAGCGATATGCGTTACGCGATTGGCGGCGGTCTGCGTTACAAACTGCCAGTCGGTCCGATTCGCCTCGACTACGGTGTCAATCCTGACCCGCACGAGTTCGAAGATTTCGGCGCGTTTCACTTCAGTTTCGGTTTTGCATTTTGAACGGCGTGACGCAGACAATCCTGTCTGCGTTATCCTCGCCGTACTCTCATTAACACCCGGCTTCAGCGGGGTGCACTTGGCTGCAACAATGCTCGAACCGCTTCAGCGGTTTTGTGCCGTGGAAAACCGCTGAAGCGGTTGCAAGAGCAGGCTGGGTGCTTGCCACCCCGCTAAAGCGGGGTGTTAATGAAAAGAGACATCATGCAAGAGGGGCGGGAAAAATCACGAAGCAGGGTAAGCCAATTCGGTGACACGCCACCAGAGGAATTCCGCAAACAGTTGCATGAACTCGCGGATTGGATCGCCGATTTTCGCGAAAACCTCGCAGGACTGCGCGTTGCGCCTAACGACAAGCCCGGCGCCATTCGCGAGCAACTCCCCAAGCGCGCACCAGAGGAAGGCGAGCCGTTTAAGAAAATTCTCAGCGACGTCGATAACATCATCGTCCCGGGCATGGTGCACTGGAGTCACCCGATGTTTCTCGGTTACTTCGGCTGGACGAGCACGGCGCCGGGAATTCTGGGCGAAATTCTAACTGCGCCGCTAAACGTGAACGCGATGACGTGGCGAACGTGTCCTGCTGCCAGCGAGCTTGAAACGGTCATGGTCGACTGGCTACGGCAATGGGTCGATTTATCCGACGAATTCGAAGGCGTGATTTACGACACAGCATCGGTTGGGATCATGCACGCGCTTGCCGTCGCGCGCGAAGAGGTCGCGCGTGAGGCAGACAATCCTGTCTGCCCTGCTGACGCGCTCGAGAACACGCAGGCAGGATTGTCTGCGTCACGTTCGGTGCGCAAATACGGGCTGATTGGCGCGGGCGCGCCGCGACTTCGCATTTACACCTCCGATCAGGCTCACAGCTCGGCGGAGAAAGCAGCCATCGCTCTTGGCCTGGGTGAGGAAAACGTAATTCGCATTCCAAGCGACGCTCAATTCCGAATGGACGTAGATTCGTTAGGCCAGAAAATCGCGGCAGATCGGCGGGACGGTCTTCAGCCGATGGCGGTCATCGCTACCGTCGGGACGACATCAACTGCAAGCGTCGATCCCGTTGGGGACATCGGCAACCTTTGCCGCGAAGCAAAAATCTGGCTGCACATTGACGCCGCCTACGGTGGTGGATTCGCAATGGTGCCGGAGTACGAATGGATCAGGAAAGATTGGGAGCTGGCGGATTCGATCGTGATCAATCCGCACAAAACAGTCTTTGTGCCTCTGGATTTCAGTGTGCTTTATGTGCGCGATCTCGAACGATTGCGGCGCGTGTTCAGTCTTGTGCCGGAATATTTGCGTGGTGACACGGTCGAGGCGGAGAAAAACTATATGGACTATGGGATTCAGCTTGGCCGAAGATTCCGCGCGCTCAAAGCATGGGTAATCTGGCGTTCGTTAGGCCGCGCAGGAGTTGTTGCCCGCCTGCGCGAACAAATTCGTCTGGCGAACCTGCTCGCCGAGTGGATCAAAAAAGACGGTCGCTTTGAGTTATCAGCGAAACCGAGCATGGGCGTGGTGTGTTTTCGGTGGGTAGGAGCCGCGGCGACCTCGCCGCGCCTGGGCACAGCGGCGCGAGGGCGCGCCGGCTCCATTGATAAGATTGATGAAATCAACAGCGACATCGTCGAGCGAATCAACGCGTCCGGCCGCGCGTATCTCACGCAAACAAAATTACGAGGCCGAACAGTAAT
>DASXOI010000297.1:0-4492 GCA_036494375.1 Candidatus Udaeobacter sp. | reverse complement strand
GGCAACGCCTTTCACATAGATGAAGGCATTGTGGTCGACACGCACGTGATCCGGCTATCGCAACGCCTTGGCCTAACGAAACAAACAGACCCAGTGAAGATTGAGCTCGACTTAATGAAGCTCGTGCCACGGGAGCTTTGGACAGACTGGAGTCACTGGCTCATCTGGCACGGGCGCCGCCGTTGCTACGCCCGCAAGCCGGACTGCAGCCGGTGCGAAGTATTCAAGCTCTGTCCCAGCGGGAAGATCTTCTTGCGCACTGGTAGGGCGCAGGCCCAGGGAACGACGGCTTCCTAGCCGTCGAGGGCATGACGGCTGGGAAGCCGTCACTCTTTGGTCGCGAAAATGCTTGAACCTTCGCGTGGCGACAGCCAAGATCGCGACCCACTTGAGAACGTTCGCGATCGCCGTTCTTATTCTGATGACTGCCAGCGCTTTCGCCGCCGTGGAAGCGCCTGGGATTCAGCAGTTGCGAGACCAATTGAAGAAAGCTCAAGACGCGGAAGACAAACCCGCAATCATTGAATTGAGCCGGCGCATCGTCGCCATCGCTCCGAAGGATTCCGGCACATGGAACATGCTCGCTCAGACGCAATTCGAAAGCGAGGAACTCGATGACTTGGAGCGCACACTCGATGCGTGGCAAAAAGCATTCAAGCGACCGACTGCAGCGATCGAAGATTTCCGCGCCGAGCTCTGCTTCAAACGGAAGGACTACCAATGTGCCGAGCAGCACTGGCTTGCGTTTATTGCGGCCAAACCGCCGCGACCCGACATGGCGACCGGTTACGACAATCTCGCGGAAGTATGCGCAGAGCAGGCGCGTTGGGCAGACCATGCGGCATACCGGACTAAGGCAATCGCGGCGCAGGACACCGCCGCGCGGCGCGTGTTGCGCGCGGTTGCTTTCCTGCGTCTGCATAACTGGGACGCCGCTTACGGCGATATGGCGAAAGCGAACAAGATGGATGCCACCGATCCACAAGTGAAGGAGTGGCTCCCGGAATTCGAGCGATTGCAAACATTCCTGCCGCAAATCAAAACGCTCGATGCGCAGATCGCGAAATCAGCGAAAGATTCGGAAGTTGCGGGTCTGTTGCTTGAACGTGCCCGCGTTTTTATTCTCGCCGGTCGTCCGTTGCTGGCGATTGATGATGCCGAGCGTGTATTTGAACTTCAGCCAGCATCGATGCGCGCTCGTATCGAACTAGCCGAAGCCTTGTTGGATGCAGGCAAGGCAGAGAACGCGCAAAAGTTGCAAGTCGACAGGTTTCTTCGTCGGGGAGAGGACAAGCTCGCCACGGCGAGTCCATCCGGTGGCGGACACGTTAGCGACGAGACATTGCGGGACCTTGGAACTCTGGACGCTCGTTTATTGACGAATCCGAAGGATGTTGATGCGCTGATAGCGCGCGCTAAAAGTTTGAGAGACCTGCGTCAATTCACGCTGGCATTCGCAGACGCAAATGCAGCGATGGCGATCAATGATAAATCGGCAGCCGCACATTTCGAAGCGGCCCAAGATCTGGACGGTCTGGACCGGCAAAAGGAGGCGCTGTTACATGTTCGCGCCGCAACGGAATTGGATCCTCACAATTCAAACATGTGGTTCTTCCGCGGCGTGCTCGAACGGCAGCGCGCAGATTTCGCGGGAGCTATTACGTCTCAGACACGCGCAATTGAAATCAATGAGTCATTGGTCGCACTTAACGAACGCGAGCAATGCGAACGGCGCATCGGACAGACAGCCGAAGCCGACGCCGATGTGCGCCGGATACAGCAACTGACGCCACAAAGATAGTGAAATGAATCGGCAAATCGGCGAATCGGCGAAGGGGGCAAGGTGTCCGTGTCGCGCCAACGGCGCAGCACTCATCGGTAACCTGGGGCAGCGCGCCAGGAAACATGAAGCAAAAAAACCGAGCGCTGAAAGCGCGACTCACTCCGGCATTGAATCGCGCCTGCAGCGCTTCCGTGATGTTCGGCTCGAAATTCCTGGGGTGTTACCCCAGGCTAATTTGAATAGAGCGCCGTCGGCGCTAAAGAGATGCGGGCGCATTCTCCCGTTTCTAGCCTGCCTTCTGCTGGTTGGCGTGACTGGAATGGCCTTCGCGCAGGACGAAGAAGAAGAACCATCGAATGCAAAACCCGATGCCGGCGGGATTGTGATCGATCCATCGAGCGGCAAGATCGCCGAAGGCGACACGATCACGATTACGTTTCCCCTCTCGATGGTCGCCGCCGATCTCATCGATGTCGGTGATCAGGCAAGCCCGTTTGTCAGCGAACCGAAGCTCGAGGGCACGTTTCTCTGGAAAAGTCAGACTGAAGGCGTTTTCACGGTGACCAGCGTCGTTGCCGAAGCGCGACATCGGCTGACGCTGGCTCCGGGGCTGAAGGACGCGACCGGCAAACCGTTCGTGGTGAAAGATTGGAGCGCCGAATTCAAAACTCCAAAGTTTGCAATCACGACGGAGTTCAGCGAGCGCAAACAATTGGCGGCGCGCCCGCAAATCTATCTCGACTCAACTTATGCGGTCCGTCTCGATGAAGCGGCGCAGCACATTTACTTCCAAGACCGCGAGGCGCACCAGCGTTTTCCAGTCGAAGTCATTCAAACGGGTGAAGATAAAACCGCGAATTCGCTGGAAGCGACCGGGTTTCGAGTCACGCCGCGCGCTCCGCTTCCAGTGGGACACACATTCGACCTCATCGTGAATGGGTTGCTCGACGCGAAAAGCCGGCGGCCACTTCCGTATTTGCAAGTGATGCCCGCCGGTAAAACCGAGCCGCTCGAGGTGCAATGGCTCGGGGCGTTCAATCATCCGCTGGATGAGCCCACGATTCGCATCAAATTCGACGACACGATCGATCCTGTGGAAGTCACGCCGGAGCGGATCCGTGTCGAGCCTGCGGTGAAGGAAATGAAACTCCTTGCGAGCGGCGATCAGATTCAAATCACAGGGGATTTCGATCCCAAGCAGCGCTACAAAGTCACCATTTCGCCAGAACTAAAAGGCGACCGCGGTTACGGAGTCCAGTCGGAATCGCGCTGGGGCGCAACATTTCGACCGAAGGAATCGTGCCTGATCTTTCCATCCAGGCAGGTGTTTGCGCGTGCGCGCCGGGAACTGCGCTTTGCCTTCTTCCAAGTCAATACCCCACAAGTCACATGGAAACTGGCGCGCATTCCTGCCGAGAAATTGTCGGCTGTCACCGCGCGCGTGAAAGAATTTGAAAAGGACGCCCGAGACCCCATCACCGGCGACGTGATAATCGATCCGCGCACCGGATTCGCGAAAGAATTTCAGACTGAATTGCTCGTCGAAGCTTTTCAACTGCCGGTTGCGAGCAGCGGCGCCTTCGAAGCTACGACCAACGATACCGAAACACGACGCGATGTCCGTTGTACACCCGCCGAAGCCTCGGCAAAGACGGGCGTTCCGCCGGCAAATGAAGCCTTCGCCGGTCCGTATCTCTTCGAAGCGAGCGCAACGCTGCCTGACGGCCGGATCGTTGGGAATCGATCGATCATTTGCGTGAACGATTACCTGCTCACGCAGAAACGAACGCCGACCGAGGTGATCATGCGTCTCGCGAAAATGTCCGACGCGAGCTCCGTGGCTGGCGTGACAATTCGCGCCCTCACCGACGAGAACATCGAACTTGCGCGCGCAATCACAGACAAGGAAGGCATCGCAGAATTTCCGAAGGATAAGGTTTTTCCGAAAACCAGTGATTCTAAAGCGAAGAATACGCATCTCTTCATCGCGGACACTACAATCGGCCCAGCGCTGCAATTTGCTGAAGCGACAGCATATCCCTCAGGAATTGATTCCGCTCCTTCACCGAACAGACCGCACGCCGAGATTATCACGGATCGCAATCTTTATCGTCCTGGCCATACCGTGAAGATGAAGGGGTTAACGCGCGATGTTACCGACTCTGGCGGCCTAACGATTTCGGTCGGGAGCTCCGTGCACTGGACAATAAAAGAAAGCGACGGCAGCCGCGTTGTTGGTGAAGGAGACACGACCCTATCGGATTATGGTGGATGGGAAGCGGAGTGGAGTGTGCCGGAAAAGGCAAAGCTCGGGAGTTACGAGGTGCAGTGCGCTGTGGGCGGTCGCGATTATGCAGGCGTGACTGTGATCAGCGTTCAGGAGTACCGCGTCCCGCTGTTTTCAGTCATGGTCGTTCCAACCACGCCGGAAGTCGGCACCACCGCGCATGCGCGGATCTCCTCTGCATATTTTCACGGCGCACCGAACGCAGGAGCGCGGGTGCACTGGAAAGCGAGCTGGACAACAATGGCTGACTTCGCCAGCGATTCCAACGAACCATATCGAAAGCGTTTCAATTCTTACTCCGAGATCGGTCCGCGCCTCGAGGTCGACAGTGAAGACATCAAAACAATCGAAGGCGATACGCAGCTCGATGCACATGGTTTCGCGACGATCGCGTGCGAATCGCCGTTCAAAGACAATCCCGC
>DASXOI010000296.1:0-3283 GCA_036494375.1 Candidatus Udaeobacter sp. | reverse complement strand
TCCAAGGAACGACGGCTTCGTAGCCGTCGATGGGAAATGACGGCTGGGAAGCCGTCACTCCTTGTCTGTCGATTCGCAGGCGTGCACATGCGATTCCAGGTTTTATCTCGACTGTTTCGGCGCGACGACCATTCGACTTGGCTCAGGGCAGCCTCCACCAACACGCGAGGCGCGCGCGCTTTCCCGACCCAAAAACTAAAAGACGATCTCGAAAAGTTTAATGCCGTTCCATTTCCCAGGGTGATTGGGATCGAACGATGTGTTCTCCACCCAAATCCCGTAGCGGGCTGGCGCCCATGGGTTGAGCATTTGAAGCGGGTTGCGACCCCGACCAAACGCTTTCGGAAGTGCTCCCTCAACTCTTGGCCGTTCGGATACCGGCGGCGGCGTTTCCATCGCGCGCACCGGTTTTTGCGGACCAAGAGGCGCTCTGAATTCTTGGGCCGAAGCAGTCGCCACCAGCGCGACCAGGATTGCGATCATCAATGTCTTCATGTTTCCCTTTCGTTCGATGCATGCGAGATGTTGCCCATAACCACGCCTGCACACAATATATCTTTCGATGGATTCTCTTGAAAAGGCCGCACGCGTCCTGGATTTAGAGATTTTTGAGCTCCAGCGGCTCCGGCAGCGGTTGGATGACAATTTCTCGCGCGCCGTTGAGCTGATTAAGCAAACAGTCGATTCCCGAGGCAAGGTCGTGGTCGTTGGCGTCGGCAAATCGGGGCACATTGGTGCGAAGATCGCATCGACTCTCACCAGCACCGGCTCGCCCGCAGTGGTGCTGGATTCGTCTAACGCGCTCCATGGCGATCTGGGCATGATCGCCGATGGCGACGTGGTGCTCGCGTTGAGCGCGAGTGGAGAGACCGAAGAAATGCTACGGATTTTGCCGGCGATCACGAGGTTTCAGGTCAGGATCATCGCCATTTGCGGCGATCCAAAATCAACCCTGGCGCAAAACGCGCATGTTTGTCTTGATGTAAACATCGAACAGGAAGCTTGTCCGCTGAACCTTGCGCCAACGTCGAGCACGACGGTAATGCTGGCGCTCGGCGACGCGCTGGCGATGGTACTCCTGGAGGCGCGCGGGTTTAACAAGGAGGATTTTGCTAAATTTCATCCCGGCGGCATGATCGGCCGCAGCATGTTGATGCGCGTTCATCAAGTCATGCGACCGCGTGATGCGATGGCGATCGTGGCGATCGACACACCGATACGCGACGTGCTCAGGGCGATGACCAGCGTGCGCGCTGGCGCTGCCGTTGTCACTGGCGAGGAAAACCAACTGCTTGGCATATTCACCCACGGAGATTTCGTGCGGCATTTTCAATCTGATTCCCGCATCGGCGAACGATTGGTGGCAGACTTGATGACGCTGAATCCAGTCACTGTACACAAAGAAAAACTGGCGGTAGAAGTTCTAAACCTATTGGAGCGCCATCGCATTGACGACCTAGTCGTGATTGATGACGACAATGTGCCGGTAGGTATCGTCGATTCGCAGGACTTGACCCGGTTAAAATTGCTGTAAACCGCTCTGTCATTCCGAGCGAAGTCGAGGAATCCCGTTGCGTTAGCTAAAGGTTTCGCCGCGGGATTCTTCGACTGCGCTTCGCTTCGCTCAGGATGACAGAGTTGCGCTTACGCCAAGCGCAGGTAAACTCCGCGCTCTCGCCGGTGTAGCGCTTACCGCTTCAACATTTTAACCGTCTAATTTTTGTAACCAACACCTCTCAAATCCATGCCCGCCGCTAACGATCTACGCAAAGGAATGGCCATCAAATACAATGGCAATCCCGCCATTGTGCTTGAAGTGCATCATCGCACGCCGGGGAATTTGCGGGCGTTCGTGCAGGCCATCATCCGTTACATCAATACCGGCAAGAGCGCCGACGTTCGCTTTGGTTCCACGGACAAGGTCGAGCTGGTCGATATCGAACGAAAACAGCTGGAATTTTCTTACAAGGATCGCAATGGCTATCATTTCATGGATCCTGCGACGTACGACACGATTACGCTGCCGGAAAATCTGGTCGGTGAAGCCAGTGATTACCTCGTGGAGAACCTTTCCGTGCAGGTCCTTTATGCGGAAGGCAAGGCGGTCGAGGTGGAACTGCCTGCATCTGTAAGTCTGAAGGTGGTTGAATCAGCGGAAGGTCTGCGCGGCGACACTGCCAGTAACGTCACCAAGCCGGCAAAGCTCGAGACCGGCAAGACTATTAACGTCCCACTTTTCATCAAGGAAGGCGAGGCCATCAAAATCGACACTCGCACCGGCGGGTACATGGGCCGCGCGTAACGCGGCGCGGTCTGTTGACTGTAGGGCAACCGCTTCGGCTGCCCGGGCTGGCAGGCCAAGGGCCTGGCCTACAATTACCTGCTGTCATGTTGAGCGGAGCGAAACATCTCTGCTCGTTCGCTTGGGGAGGTGGGGAAATAGTCAGATATCCTTCGCTCCGCTCAGGACGACAATTGTGCGGGTTGGGCTGGGATTAGGGCTTCGCCAACCACGGTTCGGTCTTGATTTTGTCTGCTGAATTCTGCGTAATCTGCGACAACTTTGGGTCCTACGAAGCGCAGATCGAAAAAGAGTCCGGGCACGCGCAATTCGAAGCGCGGCGGAAAAGTTGTCCGCAGCGTTGCGCGTACAACATCAAGAAGCTTTATCGCGGAATCCGAGCCGCTCACTGTTCCGACAAAGTGGGTTAAATTTATCTTTGCGATTTTTCTGCTGCCGATATGCGGCGTTGTGACGCAGACATTTTTCACGGCGTTTGCTCGCGCGACTGTGACGCAACGGTTGTGGACGGGCGAAGAATTCTGGTTCTTTTCGTTGGGCGCGGTGCTGTGGCTGATAGCGTTCTTCGGTTTGCCACGCCCAATGTTGATTTACGTGTTCGGGCACGAACTAACTCACGCGCTCTGGGTGTGGTTGATGGGTGGTCGAGTGAGCCAGTTTCGCGTCGGTCCGGACGGCGGACACGTGGTAACCAGCAAGGCGAACTTCTGGATCGCGCTGGCGCCGTATTTCTTTCCGATCTATAGCATTCTGACAATCGCCATTTACGGCGGCCTCAGCCTTTTTTTAAACGTGCAGCCATACGGCCGCCTGCTTTACGCGGTGATTGGCGTCACATGGGCGTTCCATTTCACGTTCACCTGCTGGATGATCCCGAAGAATCAGACCGATCTCACGGATCAGGGCACATTTTTTTCGCTCGTCGTGATCTACCTGATGAATCTGTCGCTGCTCAGCGTCATGCTGATTCTCGCGTCCCGA
>DASXOI010000295.1:0-7651 GCA_036494375.1 Candidatus Udaeobacter sp. | reverse complement strand
GGGCTGTCTTGATTTGGGGTGGAAATTATTTCGACCCCGCCATTCGTGTTCTTGATCAGCCATGCCCATCCACTGCCGAAACGGCCTACACCGGCAGTGCTGAGTTTTTCCTTAAACTGATCGAAGCTGCCGAACTTGGATTTGATGTCATCGGCCAGTTTGCCTTTAGGCTCGCCGCCGGCGTTCGGTCCCATGATGGTCCAAAAGAACGAGTGATTGGCATGACCGCCGCCGTTGTTTCGCACGACTTTGCGAATATTCTCGGGCACAGAATTCAGATCGCTAATGAGATCTTCTACGGTTTTCTTCTCCAGATCAGTGCCCTTTATCGCCTTGTTCAGGTTGTCGACGTAAGCCTGGTGATGTTTCGTGTAATGGATTTCCATTGTGCGCGCATCGATGTGCGGCTCCAAGGCATCGTACGCATAGGGTAATTTAGGTAGTTCGTAAGCCATAATAATTACTGTTAGATCGAATTACGCCGAGCGACAGGTTTATTTTTGGCGGGAAGCTGTCGATCACCTGGTAGGGACGCCGCGCTGCGGCGTCCGGTCGGCGCAGCGCGCCGACCTTACCTTTCGCAGCGATAAAACCCCGGGCGATACCCGATCCCGCTGCGATGATTCACATACGTCGCGAGAGCTAAGAGCGGAAAATTCTGCCGATACATGTCGTACTTCAGATAGAACGTGCGCGGGAATCCGGTGCCGGTGATTTCATCTTCATCCCATGAGCCGTCGGGCTTTTGTGAGCGAAGAAGGTAACGCAATCCATGTTGAACACTCGGCCGATCCAAGTCGCCGCACGCGCAGATGCCCATAATCGCCCAAGCGGTTTGGGATGCAGTGCTTGGGCCAATTCCTTTGGTCGACGGATTTTCGTAGGTGCCACAGGTTTCGCCCCAACCGCCGTCGTTGTTTTGGCAGCTCTCGAGCCAACCGCGTCCGCGCAAAATCCAGTCCTGGGTCATATCTTCGCCGATTGCTCGCAGACCCCGCAGCACCTGCCAGGTACCGTAGATGTAATTCACTCCCCAGCGTCCGTACCACGAACCATCGTCATCCTGGGTGGCGACTAAATATTCAATGGCGTCGCGAACGCATTTCGCATTGCGATCGAAACCGATGTAGCCGAGCAACTCGAGGGTGCGCGCAGTCAAATCGCTGCAGGTCGGATCGAGGATCGCGTTGTGATCGGCAAAGGGCATATCTTCCAACCATGGAGTCGTCACCTCCTTGTCGAAGGCCGCCCAGCCGCCGTCGCGACATTGGAAACTGAGCTGCCACCCAAGCGCGCGACGAAACAAATCGTTGAGTGACTGGGCGTCTTCTGGTTGAACAAGCCTGAGTGCCATTAACACCATCGCGGTGTCATCAGTGTCGGCGTAATAAACGTTGTTTTGCTCGAACGCCCAGCCGCTGGCTTCGGGATACGAATTATTGACTGCCCAATCGCCGCGGATTCGCACTTCCTTGTTGATCAACCATTCGGCCGCCTTTTGCAGTGCCGGATATTGTGGCGAGAGACCAGAGTCTGCGAGCGAAATGATCGTGATGGCTGTATCCCAAACAGGCGAGAGACACGGTTGAATTCTAAAATCGTCAGGATCGTCAACGAACAAGCCGGCGAAATCCTTTTCAGCCTTCGCGTAAACCGGATGCGTTTTCGAATAGCCGAGAACGCGCAGAGCAATCATGCAGTTCAGCATCGCGGGATAAACGGCGGCAAGACCGTCGCTTCCCTCTCTGATTCGCTCGAGCATCCAGCGCTCCGCTGTTTCCAACGCACGTTGGCGCAGCAAACCGATTCGAAGCGGTTGGAGAAATTTGAAGGTGTCGTCAAGGCGGAGGAAGAAATTGCGCCACGTCCAGAATTTTTCGCTGCGCGGCAGGCGCAAATCAGCCTGCTCAGTACCGAGCGGATACAGCTCGTGCAGTTGCTTTTCGCCGGGCAAAATCCGCGTTGGCTTGAAATGATTGATAATGGATAGCGGAATGAGCATTGCCCGGCTCCACGAAGACATTTTGTAAATGTGAAAAGGAGCCCAGCTCGGCAGGAGCACCATCTCCACCGGGATCGAGGGCAAATATTTCCACGGGAACACGCCAAGCAATGCGAGGTAAAGCTTGCTGAACGTGTTCATCTGCGGAATCCCGCCCAGCCGCATGATGGTCGCGCGCGCGTCCTGCATAAACGGCGCATCCACAGAACAACCGCCAAGCTTCAGGGCAAAATACGCCTTCACCGAGGCATTAATCTCGCTCGGCCCACCGTGATAAATGTTCCAGCCGCCGTCGGGCAGTTGGCGTTTAAGAATGTGACGGACGCAACGTCGCTGCAATTGCGCGTCCACTTCGCCACACCAATGCATGAACACGACGTAGTCGGAGCAGAGCGTGCTATCGACCAGTAGCTCGCCGCACCAGTGCCCGTCAGGTTTTTGTTGCCGCAAAAGATTATCCTGAGCGAGGGAAATCGCCCGCGCGATCTCTTGATCCGCCGCGCAGTACGATTCTGAGACGTCGGGCGACCTCGGTAAGACTCTCAATTGGGGCGACGCCATGTCGATCGCTTAAGAGGCTTTTGCGGTGGGCTCAGCGCGCTTGCCGGTGAGATGACCATTTCCCGAGCTGACACCGTTGTAGGCGAGCACTTCGCTGCCACGTCCAGCAGCCTTGGGTTTCGCACCGAAATTGAACTTGATCGTTTTCCAGGTATCGCCGCGTTGAGCTTGCAAGCCGAGCGTTGCAGTGGGCTCGTAGCCGCAATGCACCATGCAATTTTCGCAGCGGCTGTCGCGTGCGACACCATTGACGATTCCATATCGGTTCCAGTCGGTTTGTTCCAGCAGCTCCGCATAGGTCGAGTAATGGCCGTCGGTCATCAAATAACAAGGACCCTTCCAGCCACGGATGTTTCGTGTGGGGATTGCCCAAGCGGAACAGGTCAGGTCCCGTTTTCCAGCGAGAAATTCAAAATAGACAGGTGTTCCGAAAAATGAGTATCGATTCATCCAATCCTCTATTTTTCGGAATTTCTGAACGGTCATAGCGCGGGTGAGGAAGAAATCTTCCGGCCGTAGATTTAGCCGTTCGGTCATGTCTCGCTTCGCGGCGTCGTAGTCGTAGCCCGGAGTGATAGTATGTCCGTCAACCCCAAGATCTGACAGGTAATCGAACATCCGCTCGATCTCCTGCATGTCGGTCTCTTTGTAGATCGTCGTATTGGTCGCGACCTGATATCCAAGCACCTTCGCCATTTTGATTGCCAGAATGCACTCTTTGAAAACGCCCTCACGCTCGACGATCAGGTCGTGAGTACGCTCCAGGCCGTCAAGGTGCACGTTCCAGTACACCCATTTGCTAGGCGCGATCGTCGGCTTCGCAGGATCTTTCGGCCCCTTACGGATTTCAGCGGCATCTTTTTCGGAGATTAATCCGCCTTTAAGGAGCACATCGATTTTCTCCTCAAATTTTTTGCCGCTGCCGTTTTGCGCGTTGCTTAATTCCTTTGCCAGCCATTCGCGCATTTTTTTGCGCATGAATACAGCATTGGTACAGATGTAAACGATTCGTCCCTGCCCCAGCAATCCGTCGACCAACGCTTCAATATGCGGATAGACCAGCGGCTCACCTCCGCAGATGGAAATCATCGGGGCATTGCACTCTTGAGCTGAAGCGAGGCAATCCTCCAGGCTCATTACATCTTTGAGGGACGTCGAATACTCGCGAATTCGTCCGCAACCTGTGCAGGTGAGATTGCACGTATGCAACGGCTCGAGTTGAAGCACCGTGGCGAACTTCTTGGTGCCACGCAGCTTGTGCCCAATGACATATGCAGCGATTTTCGCTGTGAGCGGAAGAGGAAATCTCATAAAAGCGAGGACTTTACCGGGCGGCCGTCGGGGTGTCAATCAGCCGGCCCGTTTGTACTGTGAATCGGCCTTCAGCAGTCGTTTGGATTTGGGGTAGGAGTCTAGCGTATTGGGCCTGAACAGCAAAATAAACCTGCGACTACATGGGCTTTGTGTGGTTAAATTGAGGCAAGTGCGAGTCTAACCAATCGAGGAATTAACATATGAAAAGACTATTCTTAGCAGCATTTTTCGTCGGGCTGATTGGCTGCGCAAACCAACCCGCGCCGCCTCCCGGTGCAGCCGTGACCGGCGGCTATCCTTACTCCCGATATGCTTATACGGCGGACGTCTGGGGCCATCGCAGCCCCGCCTATAAAGATTGGAGCACAGCCCAATTGCAGCAGCGCCGGCTCGATCTCTACGCCACGGTGCCATTCACCAGAACGCGTAATGAGGTGCCTGCCTACATCTACAGCGGGATGGCGCTCCCACAGCAGGACGAAATCAAGGCCATCGAAACTGAGTTGAATTGGCGATATCAGCACGGTGACAAGACCGCAGAGCTGAAGGAATTCTGGCCTTCAACGCGACGCCATATTGCCAGCGGCGGGCGTTTCGACTCGGGCTTCTAACGCGCAGTGCGGTCGCAGCGAAGAGTTGTGATCGGCGAGATCATCGACGCCAAATCCTGCGATTGAGTCGTTCGCAACAATCACACGCCTTGCCAACCACGGCGGATAAGACTGACCGCAATGGCGGCCAGCAGTAGCGCGACAATTTTCGACACACCTCGCAGCCCTTGTCTGCCCATCCAGCGCGCGACAAAATCGGCATTCCAGAATGCGATCACTACCAACGCGAGATTGACCAGAAGCGCCGCGATCGCAAACACGAGGCCGACTGTATCGACAAGCACAAGCAGTGCTGTCAGCAATGCCGGCCCAGCTATCAAAGGCATGCCGAGCGGGACGACGCCGAAGTCGTTCGTGGCTTCGCGACTGGCCGGCGCGACATTAAGCAATTCCCGCCCGGCTAACCCCAGCAAGATCAGGCCGCCTGCTACCTGAAAATCCGCTACGGTGATTCCCAGTGCGGTAAAGATTATTTTCCCGAGGAATATAAACCCAACCGAAATACAGAGCGCCGTAAAGATGGCGATGAAACCCTCTCGCTGTCGCTGTTCGCGTGGTGTGTCCCCAGCCAAACCCATAAAGATGGCCACCAGACCAATAGGATCTATCGCGACAAAAATCGGAATAAAGGCAACGAAAAATTTGTGGATCATGCTTAACGCGTCTCACTAGATCGCTGTTCTCGTCACAGATGAACACAGGTGAAATACAGATTCATCAAAATTCCTTCTGCCACCGGTGAAAATCTGTGTAAGTCTTTGGCCTGTTTCGCTCCTGCATCGCTATGTCAAACGATTCCAATAAAGCCGCAGTTGTTCACATCTCACTCATTCTGCTCGCCTCAAGCTTAGCCGTTTCGGCGGGCGAAATGAAAACCGTCGATGATTTTCGTGCCGCCGCGGCAAAGGCGAACGCCGTATTGACGATCCCCGATTGGGAACAAACGCCGGAAGCGGTTGAGGCCGCAATGGAAAATGCCATTGCGAAGGCCAATGCATCGTTCGATCGGATCGGTGCCCAAGACCTCAGCAAGGTGACTTTCAAGAGCACTGTAGTCGCCTTGGATGACATCACTTACGAAGCGACTCTCGCGGCAAATAGAGCCACTCTCATCAAGGAAACGAACACGAATCCCGCCATGCGCGCTGCTGGTGAGAACGCGGTGAAAGCGTTCCAAGACTGGGCGGTCGGTGTCGATTATCGCGAGGACGTTTACAAGGCGATCAAGGCATTTGCTGATACGCATCCAAAGCTCAGCGGCGAAGATGAAAAACTGCTGAAGGAAACGCTACGCGATTATCGCCGCGCCGGTTTGGAATTGCCTCCTGGCCAGCGCAAAGAAGTTGAGGGACTGCGCAAGGAACTGTCGAAGGTTGGAACAGATTTCGAGACCAATATCGTTAAGTCTAACGCTCCGGTCATGTTCAGCAAAGCCGATCTCGAAGGGCTTCCGGAAAGCTTCTTTGCATCGCCCGGCATCAAAACCGGGGACGACGTTTATACCGTGATGGCGAACGTCACGTGGCAATTCAACACAGTGGAGGAGAACGCCAAAAACGAGGCGACGCGTAAACAGCTGTACCTCATTCGCGAAACCTTGGCGAAAGATAAGAACGTTCCTCTTCTGAACCAGATGCTGGAGCTCCGAAACAAAATCGCGCTGCGCCTTGGTTACAAGTCATGGGACGATTACCAGACGGAAGTCAAAATGGCCAAGACTGGCATGAATGCCGAAAAGTACATCAACGATTTGGTCGCAGGCATTCAGCCAAAATTCGATAGTGAAATTGCCGAACTACAAAAGTTGAAAGCTGCCGACACCAAAGATCCTAACGCCAGGATCATGGTGTGGGACTGGCGGTACTACAGCAACCAGCGGGACAGGCAAAAATACGACGTCGATAAGGAAGCGTTGCGCGCGTATTTCCCGTTCCGAAACGTCCTCGACGGGATGTTCAACATTTATCAGAGCATCTTTGGTCTGAAATTCGAAAAGATCGTCGCGCCGCACAAATGGATTGACGATCTCCAGCTATATGTCGTTACCGATTCAGCCACGGGTGAGCCGCTCGGGATGTTTTATCTCGACATGTTTCCGCGCGAAGGAAAATTCAATCATTTCGCGCAATTCGTCATCATCAGCGGCAAGCTCTTGCCGAACGGAAAAGATCAGCGGCCCACCGTTGCCTTGCTCTGCAATTTTCCTCCAGCCAGTGGCGATGCTCCATCATTAATGACGCATCAGGACGTCGAAACCCTTTTCCACGAGTTTGGGCACGCTCTGCATTCCATTGTCACTCGCGCGAAGTATGGCCGTTTTGCCGGAACGAATGTCCCAGGTGACTTTGTTGAAGCGCCGTCGCAAATGCTGCAAAACTGGGTTTGGGATAAGAAAGTGCTGGATACTTTCGCTGCCGATTACCGCGATCCGTCAAAAAAAATTCCCATGGAAATCGTCAAGAAACTCAACGACGCGAAGCTGGCCGATGCCGGCGTGCTTTATCGCCGCCAGTTCGCGTTCGCTTCACTCGATCTTGCTCTGCACGATCCACATCCTGAAGAGATGCCATACGATTCCGTGGCGATATCGAACCCAATCTTGGAAAAAGTTTTTTTGCCCATTGATCCCAGCACAACGTTCGTCTCCTACTTTGGTCATCTGAACGGGTACGATGCGGGTTACTACGGCTACGCATGGGCCGACGCGATTGCCGCCGACATGGCAACCGTTTTTGAAAAGGCGAAGGATGGTTATCTCGACAAACAGGCCGGAATGAAATTGCGCCGCGAAATTTACGAGCCTGGCGATTCGCGTGACGTCAATGAGTCGATCGAAAAATTCCTGGGCCGCAAACAATCGATCGAACCATTTTTGAAAAAAATCGGCATTGGCGCGCAGGACAAGAAGAAAGCAGCAGTCGAACCATCGCAAGAAACCAGATAACGAATCGGCGACTACGCTTGCGCTGCGGCGAATTAGATGATTCAATCCGAGTTCGCACCTACTGAAAATCTGAATGGGCTCGCTTAAAAAACGAAGGAAAGCAAAGATTGCCAAGCACAAGCGCCGCAAACGCATGAAGGCGCACCGGCATAAGAAACGATTGCGGTACAAATTGTAAGGCGGCGTCTCGTTTGCTTTTGCTGACGAAGCTGCCGCGCG
>DASXOI010000294.1:0-1880 GCA_036494375.1 Candidatus Udaeobacter sp. | reverse complement strand
AAGCTTCTGGATTTTTGCGTTTGATCGGCATGCTTGTTTCAGGATCGGCATGCTCTATGTCCTGAGTGGACGTCTCAATGCGGAAGGCTTTGTATTCGACACATTGATCGATCGGCCATTCGTCGCACCGACGATGGCTGTGCTGAGGTATTTTGGGGCGCTGCCCGGACCGCTCGCGCTCTTATTTGCAATAGAAGATTCTGCAAGCTGGCTGTGGACTTTATTAACCTCGGGCGCGGAGCGGCGATAGCACCGGAACGCTGCAGCGCAGCTAACGCGCGGCAGGAACAGCTGTCGGCAACTGAAAGAACGTCAGGCAGACTGCCACCGCCCCGCACACACAGATCAGGTCCACGAGCAGCATCGTGCTCAGAGCGTAGCGGGTGTTTTTGATCTTCACACTGCCGAAGTAAACGGCGATGACATAAAACGTCGTCTCCGCTGCGCACTGAAAGACGCAGGATAAACGGCCGGTGAAGGAGTCCGCGCCGTACGTCCCCATCGCATCGAGCAGAAATCCGCGGCTGCCGGCCGAACTGAATGGCCGAAGAATTGCAATTGGCAGCGCATTCACGATCTGGTCGTTCACGTGAATGGCACGAAATATCCTCGCCAGCGAGTTTGCGAATATGTCGAATAGTCCACTGTTCCGGAAAAGTGAAATCGCGACGAGCATGCCGAGGATATACGGGAAAATAATACGTCCGACTGCTAACCCGTTGTAAGCGCCTTCCACGAATGAATTGAAGATCGTGGTGCCTTTTGCCGCGAATTCCTTTTCGCGGAACAAACTGTAACCGAGAATCGCGAAGATAAGGCCGACCAGCAAACCGTTAGAGAGATTGCCGGTGAAATGGCTTTTGCTAATCAGATCCAGCCGCGTGATATAAATAAGCAAGGCAGCGATCACGGCGACGATTCCGCCGATCGCAACGACAATCGTCGCGTTAAGCAAATTGATCCGCTGGCGGATGCCGACGAGCACGAGGGCCGCAATCGTGCCGATGAACGACGTAATGATGCATGGCAGCATCACGTCGGCGGGGTTCAGCGCGTGCTGCGCCGCCCGATAACTGATAATAGAAGTCGGGATGAGCGTCAGGCCCGCTGCGTGCAAACACATGAACATGATCTGCGGATTGCTCGCGCGGTCCTTTTGATCGTTCAGTTCCTGAAGGCTCTCCATTGCCTTCAAGCCGAACGGGGTCGCCGCACTGTCGAGCCCGAGGAAGTTCGCTGCGAAATTCAGCGTCATGTAAGAGATCGAGGGGTGACCGCGCGGTACCTCCGGAAAAACGTGGACAAAAACCGGACTGAGGAGTTTTGCGACCCGTTCCGCGGCGCCGCTGTCGATCAGCAGCTGCAAAACACCGCTGAAAAAAGACAAGTACGCAATCAGCGGCAACAGGAGGTCGAGAATCGTGTTCTTGCATGTTGGCAGGATACCGTCGGCAGCTTGTTTGCCGGAGTAGACCTTCACTACGCCATTGTCGACGGTGTAGTTATCATTCCCAATCGTGACCTTGTGATCGGGCGCGGTTTGCAAGCTGTGCTGCAAGTCAGGTGGCAGCTGCTCAATGTAGTACTCGCGTTGTAGCAGCGGGTCGTCCTTCTTCCCGTTAACGGCAAATTCGATGGCGTAGTATCGGCCGCTGAATAGCAGGAGGAGGAGATAGCCAATCGAAAAGAGGAAGAGAGCGACCCAAAATCTGCTTAACGCCATTTGGAGCTAGTTTGCGGGCTGAAATCGCGTCACGACCGCACTTAAAGCAGTACGCTCGATGCGCCGCAAGCCCAAAACTGAATCGCGGCAGCGGAACAACCGATCGCTGAACACCGTCGGCATTTCCCGAAGCCGACCGACAGGAATGAACGCGTCC
>DASXOI010000293.1:0-3298 GCA_036494375.1 Candidatus Udaeobacter sp. | reverse complement strand
ATGAATCTGTCTCCGGAAAAGAAAATCGCCGGAGTTCTCGTGCCACTGTTTGCGTTGCGAGGAGAGAACGATCTGGGAATCGGCGACCTCGGCGCGTTGCGGGAGTTCATCGATTGGATTGCAGAAATCGGATTCACACTTGTTCAGCTTCTGCCAATCAACGAAACCGGCGCGGATAACAGCCCTTACAATGCCATTAGTGCGATCGCGATCGAGCCAACGACTTTGCACCTCACGCCGGGTTCACCTGAAGATTTAACGCATAATGATTTCGAGAACGCACTTTCCGAGACCGATGTCGTGGCTCTGCGCCGTGGCCGCGTTAGATATCGGCAGGTCAAAGAACTAAAACAGCTCATTTTACAGAAGGCATTTGCTAATTTCTCCGTTCGCGCCGACGAAAAGCGACGATCAGAATTCGAACGCTTCTGCGAAGAGGAATCAGCCTGGTTGCGCGATTACGCGTTGTTCCGCGTTCTCATCGAGCAAAATAAGGGCAGCGCCGCGTGGGACCAATGGCCGCAACAGCATCAGACGATCGAGAGTGCTCGTAATTGGCTGCGCGATCTTCCGACGGAAAAGCAATCAGCCGTGACGCGCCGTCTGGATTTTTTCTGTTACGTGCAATGGATCGCACAGCAGCAATGGCGCGATATTAAAGCGCATGCAATGCAACGCGGCGTCGCGCTGATGGGCGACATTCCCTTCGGCGTCAGCTATTACAGCGCTGACGTTTTCTCGCGTGCCGAAGAATTTTTGCTCGACTGGTTCGGTGGCGCTCCGCCCGAGCCGCATTTCAAGGACGACGCGTTCACGCAAAAATGGGGACAAAACTGGGGCATTCCGCTCTACCGCTGGAGCACCATGCGCACCAACAATTTTCAATGGTGGCGAGAACGAGTCCGCGCTACCCGACGAATCTTTCATCTCTTCCGGATCGATCACGTCCAGGGATTTTATCGCGTCTATGCCTTTCCCTGGCGGCCCGAAACGAACAAAGAGTTCCTGCCGCTTGATCAACATCAGATGCTCGAACGAACTGGTGGGCGTGCGCCGCATTTCGTTTCACGTGACGATAACTCACCCGAACACCGCGAAGCAAACAAGCGCGAAGGCGAAGAATACCTGCGCGTTATCATGGATGAAGCCGGTGCCGCGCGCGTAGCCGGGGAAGATCTGGGCGTAGTGCCCGATTACGTGCGGCCCAGTTTGCAATCGCTTGGCATCGGGGGATTCAAAATTCCGCAATGGGAAATTCGCGATGGAATGATCGTTCCTGGAAAATTGTACGAGCGGGTGTCGGTGGCGACTTATGCAACACATGATCACCAACCAATTCGCGCTTTATGGGAAGAAGCAATCGAGCATTCGAACTGCGAGACGGGACAACAAGCGCGCGCGACACTCGAGAAGATCGCACTTTTTGCAGGACTGAATTCCAACATCGACCAGCTCCATTACGAAAAGGATTTCTATCCGGCAGTGATGGACGCGCTTCTGAAGTGCAATTCGTGGATCGCAATCGTAATGGTCACCGACTTACTCGCGCGCCAATATCGCTTCAACGTCCCCGGGACAAAGGCGAACTTGAATTGGACACGGCGAATCCAGCGCTCGATCGCAAAGCTCCGTTCCAGTCCGAGAGAGCGAAAGCGAATGCAGTTAATTCGACATCTACTGATGAAAACCGAGCGCTCCAAGGAATGACGGCTTCCCAGCCGTCAAAACCCGACGGCTGCCCAAGCCGTCGCTCCTTGTTACGCCTTTTCGATCGGTGCGCCGACTTTGTTACCCCATTCCGTCCAGGAGCCGTCGTAGTTCCTTACGTTGTTCAAGCCTAACAAGTAAGTGAGCACAAACCAGGTGTGACTGGAGCGCTCACCGATTCGGCAATAGACGACTGTGTCTTTGTCTCGGCTGACGCCGCACTGATCAAAATAGATCTTTGCCAGTTCTGAGGCTGGCTTGAACGTGGCGTCATCGTTTGTGGCCGTCTTCCACGGCATACTCTTCGCGCCGGGAATATGACCGCCGCGAAGCACGCCTTCCTGCGGATACTCGGGCATGTGGGTGATCTCGCCGCGGTATTCGCCCGGTGAACGCACATCGATCAGTGGTTTACCACCTTTACTTTGGGCCAAAGCTTCATCGAAGAATGCGCGAATCTCTTTATCGAAACGTTTCCTTGGCACTGGATAATTTGTCTCGGCATATTTTGGAGTCTCGCGTGTCATCGGGCGGCCTTCCGCTTTCCATTTGTCGCGACCGCCGTTGAGAATTTTCACTTTCTCATGACCAAACAACCGGAACGCCCAAAGCGCGTAACACGCCCACCAGTTCGCCTTGTCGCCGTAGAAAATGCAAGTGGTATCCGGCGTAATGCCGTGACGACTGCAAAGCCGCGCAAACTTTTCAGGTGAGATATAATCGCGAATCAGCGGGTCCTGAAGATCAGCGCGCCAATCGATGTGCACCGCGCCGGGAATATGCCCAGTATCATAAAGCAAAATGTCCTCATTCGATTCGATGATCCGGATCCCGTCATCCTTCAAATGTTTCTCCAGCCAATCAGTCTCCACCAGCGCTTCCGGATGCGCGTATTCAGTTGTGTGCGTAGCCATAGGGAACTTTCCGCTGGCCCTCGAACCGAGCAAGAGATTTCACTCCGTTTGGCGTGATCACAGAGCTCCGGGGAGCGGTCGCCGCGGCGACCTGGCGAGCGCGTCCTCGCGGTCGCGAACTTTTCCGTGAGCATTGAACGTGCGCTCGGATAGACAAAAACGAAGTTCGTTTCGGCGGGACGCCGAAACCAGGTCGCCGCGGCGACCGCTCCCCGGATACCGGATCACCGCAAGATCGAATCAGCCGGATAAGCCACGCCGTTTTTCATCACAGTCTCGATGTCAGAAGCATGCGCGATGTCGTCCAACGGATTTGAATTGAGAATCACGAGATCGGCGAAATAGCCGTCTTCGAGTTTGCCGATACGCGCACCGGTTTGGCCACCGAAAAGTTTCGCCCCGTTCGCCGTGGCGCTTTGCAATATCTGCATTGGCGTAAGCCCCGCTTCTTTCATTAACTGAAATTCACGGAAGAGAGCGGGCCCGTGAATGGTTCCGATGTTCCCCGCATCAGTTCCCGCGGCGATGGTCACACCGGCGTCCTCAAGCTTCTTCAAATTCGGCAGCGTGACATCATATGTCTTCTTGATGCGATCCAGCGCGGCTTTCGGATCAGCCAGGGCGTCCTTGATTCTTTGTGGCAGTTTGTCCTGCGGAATCTTCGTCACATCGAGTGA
>DASXOI010000292.1:0-3177 GCA_036494375.1 Candidatus Udaeobacter sp. | reverse complement strand
GTCGCTTAGATTCAACGTTCCTGAACGCGCGCCATTTTCATCCTGGGCCTCATAAATCCTAACGAGTCGTTCCGCATTCGGGAAGGGCAACGGGCGCAGAAGCACGCCTTCGACCACGGAAAAGATCGCAGTGTTTGCACCGATTCCCAACGCGAGCGTCAGCACCGCGACCAGAGTGAACCCGGGCGAGTTGCGAAGCTGGCGAAAAGCGAAACGAATGTCGTTTAACATGGAAGTGATTCAGCCATCTCGTTCATTCGGTTCGCAGCGCCACGATCGGATCGACGCGCGTGGCGCGACGAGCTGGCACACAGCAGGCGATCAAAGCCACGACCACCAGCGAAACTATGGCTGTGATCACAGCCCCGGCATCGATTGCGCCCACGTTGTAAAGCAGCGACATCAACGCGCGGCCGGCCGCAATTGCTCCGATCAATCCAATTCCGATGCCGATTGCAATCAGTGTCATGCCCTGGCCGAGCACGAGCTTGAAAATGTTTGTGCGCGCAGCGCCGAGCGCCATGCGGATCCCGAGCTCACGAGTGCGTTGCGTCACCGTAAGCGCCATGACGCCGTAAAGGCCAATACTTGCGAGCAACAGCGCGACGATCGCAAATGCGCCTAACAACACCATGGTTAAACGACGTGCCGCCAGACTCAAAGCGATGTCCTGATCCATCGTGGTGATTTGCCCGATCGGTTGATCCGAATCAAGCGCCTGGACTTCATGTTTCACCGCAGCTACCAGCGGTCCGATGTCGTGCAGCTTCGTGCGAACATGCAGGTGGTTTTCGGCCTGAGGGTTCTGCGATGCCAACACATACTCCTGCACGAGATGCAACGACTCCACGTTGTATTCGCCAGGAGCTTCATTGCGCGTGCGCGGCACGACCCCGATGATGGTCATCGGCGGCGCATTTTTATCTAACGTCTCGTTATCGTCGATGTGCTGCCCAATGGGATCTTTTCCCGGAAAAAATTTCTGTGCGAAAGATTCGTCGATGATGATTGAGCGGGAGTGACCTTTTTCGCCCGGCAAATCTTCCGGACCAAATCCGCGACCTCGAAGGATCGGCATTCTCGTCACGCGGAAATAGTCCGGCGATACCACGCTCACTTCCGCCGAAGGCTGTTGCCCGGCCGGAATCGGCGGCGTGCCGGTCACGTGAAAATAACTATCCTCTTCCCAGTCATCGAAGGGACTGTTTGCGCTAACGGCAGCGGCTTCGACGCCAGGAATGCGCTGCACGCGCTCTAACAGTTGTGTCCAGAACGCATCCTTTTGCTCGTCTGCCTTGTACTTCGCTTCAGGCAATGAAATCTCGAAGTTCACCACGCCATACGGGTTAAAACCAAGCGGCGCGTTCTCTGCATGCCAGAAACTTTTCAAAGTTAGTCCTGCGCCGGCGAGCAGAACAATTGCGAGTGCGACTTGTGTAATCACGAGACCGGACCGCATCCGTTGTCGGCCGGGGCCATCGCTGGCGCTGCGGCCCCCTACTTCGTGCAGCGCGAGCGAAATCGATTTTGAGTTTGAGATTCGGCAGGCCGGCCAGACACCGACGAGAACTCCGGCCAGCAAACCTGCGAAGGTCGTGAAGGCGAGGACGGGGAGATCGATTCTTGCTTCGTGAAATCGTGGCAACCTCGGCGGAGTCAGCGCCAGAATCGCGTCCATACTCCACAGCGTCAGAAAAACTCCTGCAATGGCGCCGAATACCGCGAGCAACGTGCTTTCGACAAGGAGCTGCCGCGCAATGGCCCACCGGCTGGCACCGAGCGCTGCGCGCATCGCCAGTTCTCTGGAGCGCGCCAGGGCGCGGGCGAATTGCAGGTTCGCAACATTCGCGCAAGCGATCAACAGCACGCAGACGACAGCGGCGAGCAACAAATTCAAGCTGGCGCGATAATCGCCGACTGTTGTTTCGAATAACGGCCGCATATTGACACGCCGGCCCGTATTCGTTTCAGGATATTTTTTCTCGAGATCGATCGCGATCGCGTTCAGATCACTCTCCGCCTGCGACAACGTCACACCGGGTTTCAGCCGTCCCATGCCCCAAAAACCCTGGTGACTATCGCGATTCCGCATCCACGGTTCGTTCGCGATCTCGCTGAGTGGAAGGAGGACGTCAGGATTGCGACCAAATTGAAGTTCAGCCGGAAACACGCCTATAATCTCGCGCTCCAATCCATTAATCAGCGCACGCCGGCCAAGGACAGACGGAGAACCAGCGAAATGTTTTCGCCAGAGCTTTTCACTGATGAGCGCGACATTCGGCGAGCCTGCTATTTCGTCAGCCGCACTTAAATCGCGGCCGATCTTCGGCTTTAAACCCATCACTGCAAGAAACCCGGAGCTCGCTCGCAGACCGGCAAGGCGATCTGGTGAGCCGACGCCACTGCCCAGCGAAAAATTCGCCGGTTCGCGCCTAACGAGAGCCAGGTCGGTAAAACTCTTCTGGCTGGCGTGCCAGTCGAGCCAGTTCATATAACCAACTGCACCGCGCTCGAAGGTATTCGAATGTTCGCGCAGCACGATCAGTTTGCCCGCATCCGGATAGGGCAGCGGCCGCAACAACACTGCGTTTATGACGCTGAAGATGGCAGTGTTCGCTCCGATCCCGAGTGCAAGCGCGAAGATTGCGATCATCGTAACGCTCGGATTTTTCAACAAAAGCCGAACCGCGTAGCGAAGATCGTCTAGCATCCGATTGATCTCCCCGGATTATTCATAACGAAGCGCCGCCACGGGATCGACGCGCGTGGCACGGCGCGCGGGAATGAAACAGGAAAGCGCGGCAACGAGCGCGAGTAATCCCGCCACCGCGAAATAAATCGTCGGGTCGAGCGTATTCACCTTGAACAAAATGTTTTTCAAGGCAGCGGCCGCAATGACTCCGAGCAATAGCGCAATTCCGCCAGCGCCAAGTACAAGACCAATCGCAAGCTGCCAAGCGCCCTGCGTCATCACCATTCGGAAAATCCGGCGCGCATCCGCTCCCAGCGCCATTCGAATTCCGAACTCCTGCGTGCGTTGGTTCACCGAAAAACTCATCACACCGTAAAGTCCAACGGCGGAAAGAATGAACGCGACGATTCCGAAAATCGTGAACAAAGTCGCAATGACGCGATTGGCGGAGAGAATTTCATTGTGAAATCGTCCCGGCGTTCCGG
>DASXOI010000291.1:0-11179 GCA_036494375.1 Candidatus Udaeobacter sp. | reverse complement strand
TGGTGCGGCGCATGCGTCGCGCCCGTTGAGAAATACAGGAAGAACGGTTTGTCAGGCGCCTGCGCTTTCTGACCCCGGATCCAATTGATCGAATGCTCGACCATTGCGTCATTAAAATAGAAATTTTTCTCCTTCGGCACGCCGATGATCGTGTTGTTCTCAGTCAGCACTGGATCGAACTGACCGGTTTCACCGCCGAGAAATCCCCAGAAATAATCGAAGCCGAGCGCGTTCGGCCAGCGATCGAAAGGCCCAGCTGGTCCCTGTTGATTGTCGGGTGTCAGGTGCCACTTGCCGATCGCAGCGGTGTTGTAGCCGTTGGCCTCAAGAATCTTGGCGATCGATGCCGCGCTAGTGGGCCAAGTCGTGTTGTACCCGGGCCACCCGCCGGGGATTTCAGCAATCGATCCGAATCCTATCGCATGATGATTTCGTCCTGATAACAACGCTGCGCGCGTGGGCGAGCAAAGTGCTGTGACGTGGAACCGATTGTAACGCAGTCCCTCGGCTGCGAGTTTGTCGAACGTCGACGTAGCCACAGGCCCGCCGAATGTGGACGGATTTCCGAAACCAGCATCGTCAATTAAAACGAGCAGAATGTTTGGCGCATCTGCTGGTGCCTTAACGGGTTGGGTAAATGAGGCTACAGATCCTTCGAGCGTCCGTTTCGTAACGCCTTCAAATGGCTGTGGCGGACGTGGTAGAATGGTTCGATCCCATTCCGTATCTGAAGCGGCGACTGATATCGATTGAGCTGCGACTGCAAGTGCGATCGCACTGAAGAAGATGATCCATTTTCGCATCCTGATTCCCTCCCGACCCGCGAGGCTATACGAGGTTTTTTGAAAGCACACTCCAAAATCGTGAAGCAATCGCAAGTTGCGGAGAATATCGCGGCTATTACGCTGAACGCGCCGACGCCGCTCTATTCGTGCATCTGGACCAACTCGCCACAGTCGCCCAACACGCGGATAATTGCGCGCTGTGAACGCATGTGGGAGCGATACTTTGCGTACGCGATTGCCTTGCGGATGGCGTCGGGCCCTGCATACCAAATCGGGCCGTATCGAAACAGCTCACTGATTAGATCAAAGCCATCTCTGTCTTTGCGCGGACGCACCTCGTAAAGGTCGTGGCTGCTTAACCCCAGGCTCCTCTGTTTGGAATACATGGCTTCCATACGTGTTATCTTTCGCTGTTATCTTTCAAACGAATTTGCAGCGTTAAAAGAGACAATTCTGTTACTTTTGGTTAAACGAGTGCCCGTCGGAAGACAACCTGTCAGGTTGTCTCGGCAGGCCGGCAGCCTGCCAGCCGAGTCAGGCAAGCTGCCTGACTTCCAGTGACCTCCCGTACTGCCTAATCCTTCAGCAGCGAGACGAAATTGGGGCTGCTTTGCCGGCGAAATGCAAATGTTCGAGAATTTCGCTGCGGAAGTGTAGAAACGAATCGCTAGTGCGATCACGTGGACGCGCAAGGTCGATATCGATCTCGCGATCGATTCGCCCGGGCGCCTGGGTCATGATGAGGATGCGATCGCTCATATAGATTGCCTCATCAATGTCATGCGTGACGAGCAGCATAGTGGTGCGACGATTTTCCCACAGCCTCAGTACTTCATCCTGCATGCGCATCCGTGTGAAAGCGTCGAGCGCGCCGAGCGGTTCATCGAGCAGTAAAACTTTGGGATGGTTGATGAGTGCGCGCGCAAGCGCAACACGCTGCGCCATGCCACCTGAAAGGTGATGGGGATGCGCATTCGCGAATGCTTCGAGTCCGACCAACCGCATGAAGTCGTCCACTTTATTCCGTTTTTCGCGCAACACTCCACGTGCAGCGAGGCCGGCTTCAATATTGCGGCGAACAGTCAGCCATGGGAACAGATTTGGATCTTGGAAAACGAGACCACGCTCTGCGCTCGGTCCGACAATTTTTTCGTTGCCGACAAGCAACTCACCTGAATCCGAAACATCCAAACCGGCGATGAGTCGAAGCAACGTCGACTTTCCACAACCGCTCGGGCCGACTAACGAAACGAGCTCACTTGCGGCAATGGAAAATGAAATGCCTCCGAGGGCGAAGCGGTTTGTGCCTGGTGCGTCCGGCACTGGAAAACTTTTGGAGATTTCGTGCACGCGAACGCCTGATGCGTCAGCAATATTCGTCTTCACCACTTGATTATTCCCTTCTGCCAGACCAGCACTCTATCGCGCAGTTTGAACAGCAAAGTCATCACTGTTGAGAAGAAGGCTGCCATGATAATAAGCGCAGCGAAAACTTTGCCGTATTCGGCCCAGCCTTGCGCCCAACTAAGATACCAACCGAGACCGGATTTAACTCCCACAGACTCTGCGACCACCAGAGTTAGAAAGGAGGCACCCAGTCCCATGAACAAGCCAATAAAAATATTTGGAACGGCTGCTGGTATCGCGACTCGAAAGATTAGATAGAGGCGTCCGGCGCCGAGAGTTCGAGCTACGTCGAGGTAGGACGCGCGCGTGTTAGAAATCCCAGAGGCAGTCAACATCGTGACCGGGAACCACACCGCGAGCGCGATTAATCCCGCTGAAGACATGATTGCCGAAGGCGACACTACCATCGCGATTGGGATCCACGCCGTTGCTGGAATTGGACCTACAACTTTCAGCAGTGGCATCCCCCAATATCGTACCGAACTCGACCAACCGATGCACACCCCGGAAACAAGTCCGATGATCACGCCAAGTGTGTAGCCACTCAGGAGCAAAACCAGGGAGTGCCACGTGCTATCGAGCAAAATCCCGCGATCGCTAATCAAGCTGCGTAAAATTGCTGCAGGTCCGGGAAAATACGGCAACGGAAGTAAGTGCAAGCCGGCGGTGATCACGTCCCACACGCCGACTAAAAGGATTGCAGCAGTAAAAATCGGCCACATGTGCCGCATCCATTTGCGCAGCGCAGGCAAGAATCTTTGCGCGATCGCAAGAACAATTGAGACGCCAACGATTTCCCAAAAGAGCAGCATGTAAGAATGCGTTTCGAGAAGCGGCGCTTTTGGTGCGATTAGCAAGTGAGTTCCGAAAGTAATGAAACTCGCGACCGGAACAGCCAGCTGCATCGGCCAGGGCAGTGTCGACAGTTTGTCGGGAACCGTGGCCTGCGCATTCATTACTCGTCCGATGGATGTCATTTTGAGCGGAGCGAAGAATCGCGGATTAATTGCGGCGGCTAACTGCGATAATAGACAGAGATGTTTCGCTTCGCTTAATATGACAGCGCGATTATCAGTCGTTCTTCAGCCTTAAATTACTTCTGCGCAGCCACCGTGCTTTTCTGAAGACACTGCACGCTGGGGTCGGCTAGATTTGGTGCATCCTGGTCGGGTTGATCGAACATTTTTCTTCGGCAGCACGAATCTCCGCTATCCTTTAGGATCAACGCTGCGATCAGTCGGATATCTTCATCCGGTGAAACCTGGGCCCCAGCAATTTTTTCCACCTCGATAGTCTTAATCCACTCGTCCGTTACACCGGGAAGATGCATGAAAGCACGTTTCGCCAGTGCTTCGGTATCGGTCTCCGGCGAAAGCATCTTCGCGATTTTCATCTCTCGCCCGGCAGATTGAACGGACTCTTCGGCTAGCTGAACACTTGGTATGTAGCGCAAGCGTGCGAGGGCAACGGTGTTCAGTTCGGGCGTGGAAGCGAGATACTTTTTCTCCACAGCCATGATCGCCGCAGCCCTTGGATTGGTCTCGACCCACTTTGCGCCTTTCAACAACGCGCGCGTTGCTCTAGCCGCTGTGTCGGGATTGGCATCCACCCATTTGCCGTTCGCGATAACTTCGCAGCAATACTCGTCCTTGTAAGGCGCGTCCGTTACTTGGTCAGCAACGTTTCTTACTTTACCCTCCGCAATTAAGAGGCTTCCGATCGGTTCCGCGTTAGCGACTGCGTCCACTTCGCCTTTATCGATCGCCAGACCCAATTCACCTGCGGGAAAAACTTTCCAGGTAATATCTTTGCCGGCATCGATCCCGTGAACGCCGAAGACACGATTTGCGAAAACGAACGGAGGCGTCCCCATCCCGGGTACACCAATTCGTTTTCCTTTCAGATCCTCAACCGTGTGAATATTCGTTTTCACGCCCGCTTGAACACGCAAACATCCGCGGTGGATTCCGGCCAAAAATCTGACATCCAGGCCCTGCTCGATCGGCTTCAGAAAGTACATCACCAGGTGATGAGTGATGTCGTAACTGCCAAGCGCCAGTGCATCCTTGTAAGTTGACCAGCTGCACTTCACCAGTTCGGGCTCGAGTCCCTCCTCCTTGAAGAAGCCCTTCTCGTAAGCTGCGTAGATCGGAGCTTCGCAGGTTAGGCCGATGTAACCGACGCGGACTTTGTTCGAATTCTGAATGCTCGAACCGGACTTCTTGTTACAGCCTGCCAGTACCAGAAGGCTCAGCGAAATGCCAACGAGGAGAAGCTTCGAAGTCATTGTAGTATTCCAAGCTTTTGGAAATGGCGCGATAAGTTTTGCCTATGCAAGCAGAATTCTCGCCCGCGATCAAGCTCCTGATTGCATTTTGCAGGCACGCCGAACAATATTGCTTCTCGCATGTCGGAGCCCTTGGACATTCGCCATCTCCGGTATTTTCTCGCGGTGGCCGAGGCAGGAAGCTTTAGCCGCGCGGCCGACCGGCTCGGAATTTCGCAACCGAGTGTTTCGCAGCAAATGCGGGATTTGGAAGCGAGCCTTCGGGTGCCTCTGTTCCAGCGCCGTGGGAAACGGATTCTACTCACTCCGCGAGGTCTGATTTTTCAGGAGCACGCCCTGGCGCTCCTTCACCAACTGGAAAATCTTCTTCACGACCTAAACGGTGAACCCGGGGAACTACGCGGCGCGTTGCGCCTTGGGGTAATTCCGGTGCTGAACGTGCCGCTAATCCCGCAACTTCTCGGAGCGTTTGTCACCGATCATCCGGCAATCAGCGTCACCGTCGAAGAAATCTCGTCTACTGAGATCGAAACAGCACTTGAAGAAGGACGCATGGACGTTGGGTTGGGTTTCCTGACTCGCCACTCTCCAAACCTTCGTTACGAGCGCCTTTGCACTGACGAATTTGCGCTGATTGTGGCGCAGAACCACCCATGGACAAACCGGCGCGTGGTGGATTTCCCAAAATTACATCACCAACGGCTGATTCAATTGCCGGACAGTTTTGTGATGCGCAGAATGTCGGATGAAATTTGTCGAAAACATATGGTCCGCCCACATGTGATTGCTGAGATCAATGCGATTGAGACCCTGCTTCGCTCGCTTGGTCCCTCGCAGGCCGGCGCATTAATGCCAAAGATCGCATTGCGCGGCCGCGAAAATCTGAACTTAAAGGCGATCCATTTGCGTGGGAAAAATCTCGGGTTGGATATTGGTCTGTTGCGACTGAGCGATTCAGCAGCAAACACCGCGGTCGCCGCATTCACGAGCCTCGCAAAGGCGACCGTTCCGAAACTGGTGAAAAGCTAAACGCCCAGCAGCAGATGCTCTCTGTCATTCTGAGCGAAGCGAAGAATCTCTGATTATCTGCTGCGCCAACCTGGCAAGAGCTAGCCAGAGATGTTTCGCTTCGCTCAACATGACAAATGAGCTTAGCGCGAATCGGGGTGGCGCAGATAGAGCGCTTTGCCGCCCATGTCGATCACCGCGAAATTGGTCGCCAGATAATCCTGACCCAGAACGCCCGCATTGGATTCCGCCGTCGATTTCGAGAGCAAAATGTCGCCTGACACGTGCGCCACGACTACCTCGGCATTTGCCAGCTTAAAATTTCCGATCGCCATTTCCTTCACGCCGGCGCGATTCACTCCTTCGACCAAGCCGCCGGCGCCACCTACGCCGTACCCCGCAAGCGCGGTTAAACCCGTTCCGGATTTTACCGCGACTTGCTTGTCGATCAGCGTCGTTGTCGAACCGGTGTCCACCAGAAACCGTGTCGCGTGTCCGTTCAGCGCGCCTTCAACATCGAAGTGAGCATTTGAGTTGAGTCGCATCGGAACTCGCGTAAAGCCGTGACCGGCCAAAAAACTCGCCAGACTCTGGCTCACCGCAGAACTTGCGCCGTTAGGATTGATGTAAAGCATTTGCCGTGTGCAATCGATGATCATTCCAAACTTCGCCATCTCGCGCGAGCCGAGCACGCCATTGAAATGTGCCATGGGTTTGGATTCGGAGATATGGGATCCCGTCGCTGTAGCTTCGCGATCTGGATTCATGCTGGATAAATCGGCGATTGCCACAGGAACATTTGTCACCATGCAATTACCCATAGCGATGCTTTTCGCTTTGCTCGTCCCGTAATGTTCCCAGGCGCGGCCAAACAAACCGCCAACGCTTGAGTCAGTCTTTTCCACGGTAAGACCGAACGTATTCACGCTGTTTCGATCGATAAGCGTATAGGGCGATCCGGTATCGATCATCAGCGCGCCGTGCCGATTATTTATAGAAACGAGAACGAGCAGATGATTGCCGTAGCGTCGCTCCAATTTCGCGCCGGCAAGGCCCTGGCTGGCGAGCGTGCTGGTGAGTGTGCCGCCGGCCTGCTGTCCTCGTGCGCAAAATGGCGTCACCATTGCGATCAAAAGTATTGGGACGAACTTCTTCATGCGCCGGTTTTATAACAAAGCCGTCGCGTCGTCCAGTCCCTCTCCGAGGCCCTGCACCACGCGAACAAAAGAGATAAAGGGGTGAATAAAGCTGTTGAAACAGCTTCCATATCTACGCGTTTTGTGACACCGGCTTCAAAGCCGGTGTTAATGAGATTAATCGTTTGCGTGGCCGGATGACAGTGTCCGGACCCGCATGCTGATTAACACCGGGCTTCAGTCCGGTGAGTCGAGCCAGATGAGTGATCCGTTTCAACGACTTGGGTCGGGTAGTCTCGGCTCGAAGGAAGTGCAGCGTATCTGCAATTAATCGTGTGGGCATGGTAGTCGACGCCGGTGCGCATTGAATTCCACGCTCCCCTGTGATCCCCCCGCGTTTGCCAGAAAAATGAAATACTAAGTGGCTACCCCGCATGGATTCGAACCATGAATAACGCCTCCAAAGGGCGCTGTGTTACCGTTACACCACGGGGTACCAGGATCTGCGGTTTAGATTCGCGAATTTCGCCGCGGGCGCAATTTCCAAAGTGTATGCGCGCGATCGCGAAGACGCGGGTTCTTTCAAATCGGCGATCTTGGATGATGCTACGAACGCAAAGGACGAGCAACTCGAGGCCAAAATGACGGTTGAATGAATGGCGGTGCAGCCAGATCGTAGTTGTGCCGTGGCCAACAAGGCCGTTATGGAACGCACGACATTTCTCAAAAACTACCGGATCCGTCTTCAATATGACGGCACCCCGTATCAACCCTCTAGCGCCGGGCCCGCAACGAGCTACGAAGCTGTGGATGAGAGAACGGGGGAGCCGGTCTCTGTGACGCTGATCCCTGCAGCGAGTATCGATCCGGCCGTGCGAGAGGGATTTGAAGAACACATATCGTCAGCGCAGAAGCTCCAGCATGTCAATATAGCCAGCGTCCGCGATTTTGGGCGCGAAGGAGACGATTACGTTTACGTGTCCGAGCGGCTCGAGGGTGAGACACTTGCATCATGGGTACGAAACCATGGACCGATGCCGGCTGACGCTGCGCTGCGAGTGGGCGAACAGATCGTGAGTGTGTTGTCTTCGGCGAGTTTTCACAAGCTCCCCTATCCGCTGGTTCAAGCTTCAGAAATCATGCTGGTGCCAGGCCAGACGGCCGAAGGCACCTGGCCGTTGGTGAAGGTCACCAACTTTGGGTTGCCGGCGGTGATGCCTCAGCGCGAGCCTCAGCTAAGTGAATCAGACGTGCCCGGCAGCCCCGGCGCGAATGGTCAACAACTCAGCGAGCCGACGGATGATATTCGCGCGGAAATCTATTCGGTCGGTGTGACCCTCTATTTTCTGCTGACTGGGATTACGCTCTCAGCCGAGCCGCTTCAGCGCAGTCCAAAGTTTTCAGGATTTCCAAAGCCGTTGCGACTCTTGTTAGGCCGGCTGTTGCATCGCGACCCCGATCAGCGGCCGAAGGATTTACTCATCGTTACGGAGATGATCCGCGAATCGCTGGGGAAAATTGAGCATCGACGTGCGTTATCCAATCGTTACGGTATTCCTCTTAGGACAACCGTTCCGCAGCCGAGAGCAGCGCGACCGCGGCGCCTGGTGCAAACCGCGGCCGTGGTTGGTGTCCTGCTGTTGCTCGCAGCTGCAATCGCGCCCGTCGTGTTCCCGTATTCAACCGGCCAATTGGTTCGTCGCCTGCAAAAGCCAAAGGAAGTTGGCGTTCTGGTGGGTGTGCCGGACTCTTCACCGGCGGCAAGTCGATCAGCGACTCAAGTCGCTGGAAACAGTTCGACGTCGCCTCCCGCCGTTGTGTCTTCGCAACCGGCGCAATCAAATGGTCTGCCTGAAACTCCGGCTCCTGCAAACGCCGCGACGAGTCCGAATCCGTTTCACATTTCACCGGCCGATGTTCAGCAGGCTCAAATGGCGAACGCTCAATCCCACGACACGGCTCCAACGAATGCCGCGGAGAATGCCGCGGCAGCGACGCCCGACACCTCTGCTTCTATGGACACAGCGGCAAACTCATCAGCGCAGGCAAACACCGAACCGCCGCCAGCTACCGCAAGCCGATCTGTTGCTGAGAGCAAAAAGAAATCTGTTGCGTCAACAGCCAAACACGTCCCCAGCCGGAGTTCGGCCGAATATTCGGCGCGAGGCCGCACTCATTCGGTGCGCAGTCGAGTTACGGGTATCACCTCCGATGGGCGATTGATTCTGCGTTTGCCTTCCGGGCGTACTGCCATCGTGGCGCCGGACGGCGAAGAATCTGCGCCGCGCCATCGAAACCGGGCGTACATGGATCGTGACCAGATGTACGGTCCTCCGCCAGGATTTGGGTCCGATTACTCTCCTGACGATTGAAATGGAGTGACGTGATTTACGTGCGCACCGAAATCGCGGCGTCGTAAACGACCAGCCGCCAATGATTTTTATCGAAAAAAAAGCTTGCCACGGTTTGTGATTTCCGGCATACCTCGCCCTCGTGCGGAGACCACCACTCTTCTTAGCACTGGCAACGGCATTGGTTTCGGTGACGTTCAGCGCGGGCGCACGTGCCCAGGGCTTGGCGCCACCCAGCTTGGGCGGCGAAAGCCGAAGCGATGAGGGTACGAACGATGTAGTCCAGGTGATCACCGCGAAGACAGCGCCCGCGATCTCTAAAAAAACACGCAAACTCCTGAAAGAATCGATGCGCACCAGCGCTGAAAAGCCGATCCGGCTAGCTGCGCAAAAGTCGACGCAAGCAGTCGAGAAGGCGTCCTCCCGAGCAACCTTTGCGATGGAACCCGTGCGCCCCATGAGTCAGCCGACCGTAAATCAAACGGTACAGCATGGCAGCCGTTTCAGTTTCAGATCTCCGCAGGGTACAAAGGAGTCCGTGCCAGTAATTAGTGACTATTATCCGAACCGAATCGTCTACCCCTACGCAAAAATCGATCGACGCATCGACAACAGATTAGTGGAGGCAGCAACGCTGGCGCAGGAGCGCGCCCATGCGCATTCGCGATCGCGCTGCTGGCACTACGTCAAGGATGCGTTGCTCGCTTCAGGAGTCATTGATTCCCGCCCGAAGACAGACCTTGCCAGAGACGCTGCATCCGAACTCGTCAACAACTACGGATTCAAAAGGCTTTCCATAACGGATCCGTTCGCTGCGCCCATTGGTTCGGTGCTCGTGTACGGGACCGCGCGAAGCGTTGGTCATGTTGAAATTCGCACCAAGGATGGTTTTGTCAGCGACTTCCGTTCACCGACACCATCGCGTCGCCCGTTGGTGGGCGTTTACGCAAAACTGTAATTTCTCCTCGGTCTGGAGACGTCAGCTCAACTGATCCTGGCTTCTGTCCGGAGCTGGTCACGTCTGCGGCTGGCAAAGACACGAAGTGGCAATGGTAAGATCGGCTTTTGCCCAAACTTTTTTAAACTTCGCCTGCGTTTTAGCAACTTCGTCTGCATTTTTCTTTTGCTTCCGCAAGCTTTCTGCCAAGCCAAGTAAGGACCAGCCGTTTTCGGGTAAACGCGCCAGATCATCGCGATAGACCTGCTCCGCTTCGGCAAAGCGTTGTTGCTTCATCAACACCGCTCCGAGCGAGTGTCGCACCGGTATCAACCAGCCGGGTGGCTCATCATATTTGAGAGCGTCTTCCTTTTGGATTGCGGCGCGCAGTTGTTCAATACCGCTATCAATTTTTCCTTCAGCGATCAGAATTTCTCCCTCCACCATCGGAATGGCGACGGCGAGAAGCGCTTCGCAACTGTTGTTGCTCACAAAATCTTCCTTTGGCACAAGCTTGGCGCGTTCGACAAAAACACTTTGCGCTTCGCGCGCGTTAACCGTGTCACCTTTCGCGGCGTACGCGATCGCGCGAGCGGCATGATGAAATGCGCGGGTGAACCACATCTTGTCACTGCATTTTTCCGGTTCGGCCAGGATTTCGTCCCACAGCCCAAAGCGCACCATTACTTCCAGCGGCATCGCGACGTTTCCTTCGGCTTGCAGCGCGTTTTCGTTTAAAAAATCAACCGGCATCTCCGCAACCATGGCGCGAATATGTTTCATCGCGAGGTAGCGCTGTCCCGTCATCATCGCGGCATAGGCCAGCATGTGGCGGTTATGCGCGATGTAGACGTTCAGAAAACCTTTGGCCGGCCCGAAAATTTTTCGGTAGCGCTGATCTGCTTCCACTGCCTTCGCATTTGTATCCACGGCCTTCAGCCATTGGCCGGTGCGAATGTCGATATGCGACGGCATGTGCACATTGTGGGCAAGTCCCGGCTGTAAGTTGCGGAGCCGGTCCGCGGCAGCCATCGCGCGCTCCGGATTCGGCGATGCTTCCACCGCGTGAATGTAGAGATGATTCGCCAGTGGATGGTTCGGGTTAAGTGTCAACACCGCGTCCAGAGTGGCAATGATCTCGTCCGTTCCCGGTTGCGGCTTGCCGTCTGGTGTCCATTGATCCCAAGGCCGCAAGTTCATCATTGCTTCCGCGAAAAAAGCGCCGACGTCTGGATCCTTTGGACATTTTTTCCACACTTCGCGCATGG
>DASXOI010000290.1:0-7714 GCA_036494375.1 Candidatus Udaeobacter sp. | reverse complement strand
GGGCGACGGCTACACTGCGGCGGTTTCCCACATCATGAAATCGTCGAGCGTTCGGCGGTTTTTGTCGGTGACAAATTCGATCACGGTTGCATCATCGACGAAGCCGAGGACTGGCGTTGCGTCCGGAATCAAATCGAATGGATCCATCAGGTAATTGAGAGCGGCAACGATCCACAGCAGGGCATTGTCAGGGATTTGATCGTATTCGCCGCGATGATATGCGCGGACCAGGCGCAGCATGGTTTGCAGATAAGGCCAATATTCTTTGAACGGCTCTCTTGGCACTGTCGCTGCCTTTTTCGCTGCGTTATTGAAAAGCGTTAGCAGAGTTTCAGAATCGTTGAGACACGCTTTTGCATCGATCAGAGCCCTGGCAAACGCGTCGCTGCGAAGCGCCGGTTTACGGTAGGGAACAGTTCGCTCAGAATTTCTTGAGGCAGGCCGGGCCTTTGGTTCTGAGCGCGACTTCGTTTTCGTTTTTTTCATCTCGCGAATCAAAACACTTCGACGCGCGGATGAGAAGCAGATTCGTAATGCGCCACTCCTACGGTTTTGTTGCCAGAATGAGCGGGGACGGTCCAGGCGCTTCGAGTTTTCGCACTTTTTCAAACCCTGCGTCCTCCAGCCATTTTTTGATTTCATTAAAGCTGAACGTGCCGCCTTTTTCGGTGTTGACGAGCATTTGGACGGAAAACATCAGCGAGGGAAGCGGCTTTGTGCGGTCGTCATTCACCAGCCATTCTGCAATGGCGATTATGCCGCCTGACTTTAAAGCGCGAAAAGTTTTCTTGAGTAATTGACGACCTCGTTGTTCGCCTTCGCTGTGCAGAATATGCCCCAGCGTCGCGAGATCGTAGCCGCTGCCAAACTTCGCATCTGAAAGGTCGCCCTCGACGAAATCGAAACGATCACGCACACCAAATTTTTCTGTGATGCGTTGCGTTGTGGGTATCATTCCCGGCCAATCGACCGCCGTCACCCGTACTTGCGACGATTTCTGGGCTACCGCGATTCCCCAGATTCCGGAACCGGCCGCTACATCGATCACGCGCACCTGCTGTTTGCTCTTCGCGATTTTCAGGTGATCAGCAAGCTTCTGCGCGCCGGGATAGCTCATCGGAATAATCGTCTCCACAAGTTGGCTGAAAAATTCAGTACCCTCTGTTTCCTGGTTCACGGCGACCGCCGGTCGTCCGTCGCGCACAACATCGGTCAGCCGCAGCCAACGCGAAACCATTACCGGCAAAATCGACCCGAAAAATCCGGCGAGTGTGGCCGGTTTTTCGCTGATAAGGAATGCCTGGCTCTCCGGGGTCAGCGAGTATCTCGATTGTCGATCTTTCTTCAGCAGTTCCAAGCCGACAAGCGCGTCCATGATTACACGCAATCCTCGCGCGGACGCGCCAGTTTGTTTTCTCACTTGGTCAACCGTCTTTGGCCCAGTCTCCATTGTATCAAAAACTTTGTTGTTCACGGCCGCGCTGATGATGAACGGCGGCGCGTAAGCGAACCCGAGCTGCTGAAGGCGTGCGGGCGTGAGCTTTTTCGTTTGGCGTTTTTTCATAGGTGATCGACAAATAATTGGAAGTGCACTTTCGTCCAGCGGATCTAGCCGAAGTCGTCGGATTCCTCTACACTTCGGACAAACAATGAGCGCAAAATGGAAGACGCGCGAACAAATGGAGGAGGGGGAGCGCACAGCGCTCGCGGCTTTTGCTCAAAAATCGGGCGAATCGCGTGGCAGGCTGCACTGTGAAACGAGTCACGCCTATCGCACGGAATTCCAGCGTGATCGTGCGCGCGTTATCCATTCGCGCGCGTTCCGCCGGCTGGAATACAAAACGCAGGTTTTTCTCAACGGTACCGGCGACCATTTGCGAACGCGCCTGACGCATTCGATCGAGGTAGCGTCGATTAGCCGCACCATCGCGCGTGCGTTGCGGCTAAACGAAGATCTGGCGGAGGCAATCGCGCTTGCCCACGATCTGGGCCATCCACCTTTTGGACATTCCGGCGAGGAGATGCTGGCCGAATGCATGTGCGACCACGGCGGCTTCGATCATAATCGTCAAAGTGTGCGCGTGGTCGAATTACTCGAAACGCCTTATCCAAATTTTCCGGGGTTAAACCTCACATTCGAAGTGCGTGAAGGTCTGCGGAAGCATGAGCGACCTTACAAATTCCCCGCTCCGCCAGGGAAAGAATACGCTTGTCCGTCGCTGGAGGCGCAGATTGCCGACTTGGCAGATGAGATCACGTATTACAGCCACGACCTCGATGACGCTCTTGATTTCGAAATTCTGACCCCGCCGCGATTAGAAGAGAACGACGTGTGGCGTAACAGTCATCGCGCAGTGGTCGCCCGTTACAGAGACGTGCACGAACCGGAGCTGCACAAGCTGGTGATTCGCGAGATCATTGATCGGGAAGTGCACGACCTGGTTGCGACAAGCGCGGAATCGATCGCAGAATGCGGCGTGCAGAACGCAGATGAGGTGCGTCGGCAAATCGCGCCGCTTATTCGTTATAGCGATGATTTGGCCGAGGCGAACCGCGCGCTCCGGAAATTTTTGTATCAAAATGTCTATTACCATCCGCGCGTCGCGGAAGTGAACCAACGCGCTTGCGAGATGCTGGGGCGCGTTTTCGCGGCGTACCTTGCCGATCCCGATCGACTCGGCGAAGGCGCGATGCGACGAGTCGAGAAGGAAGGATTACATCGCACAGTTTGTGATTACATCGCGGGAATGACCGATCGTTATGTAATGGAAGAATATGCGCGGATTGCCCGCTTGTAGCCGCCTCGCTATGCGAGGCGCACCATCCCGCGTGACACACAACTGCGCGTCTCACAGAGACGCGGCTACAGTTACGCGGCAGCGTTGCCGATCTCATCGCGTAAATATCTGATGAGAAAACGGAGGCGCTGATTGAGCGAGTGTTCTTCGAGCAGGCGTTGCCGGCGCAGTGGATCGTTGACGAACGTCGAAGCCATGAGGTCTGCCAGCATTTCCAAATCGCGCAATTCAGAAAGATAGCGATCCAGTTTCGCAGGAAGCTGACGGCGATCGTGCTTTAGGCTGCCATAGAGCTCGATCACTTTTGCGCCGAGCGCTTCAGTCTTAACGGTGGGTGTGTCGCGCGATTCCACGGTCTCGATGTTGGCGATCGGAAACGGCTTCTCCCGTTCGAAACTGGTGAAGCGCACGCGATGCAGACCTTGCAGGACCAAATTCGATGTGCCGTCACTGCGTTCGACACAGGCGCGAATCAATCCGGCGGTGGCGAGATGGAAAAAATCCTCGCGGGCATGCCAATCAGGGCAGATCGGCTTGATCAACGTGACGCAAAACATCCGATGCTCTCCAAGCGCATGCTCCAGCATCTTGCGATATCGTGCCTCGAAAATGTAAAGCGGCAGCAGTGCGTGCGGAAACAGCACCGCTCCCGGAAGCGGCATCACGGGTAATTGCTCGGGTAAAGTTACGGATGAGGACATATTTCGTGATTTGTACCTTATGCGTGTCGAGCAAAGGGCAAGTGTCCAGAGTGAATAGATCCGAGCGGCTCACGAGTTTGACGGATCGAAGCCCAACCCGCGGAGATGTTCCAGCGACAGTTGTCCTTCGACGTCGCTCGCCGCACCGACCGATGCGTAAATCAGCACCGAGCCGGCGCGCGTAAGTAGAACGCGTGAAATCGCGCCGAGCTTGCCGATGCCCATAACGGCAAGCGGGAGATTCAAACGGCTGCTTGTCATGAACTCGAGCAAGCGTCCGAGCTGCATAGGCGTGTCAGTGCGCGTGGCGACTTTGAAAATATCTGCGCCTTGCGATCTGGCCTCGCGCGCTTTAGCCGCCAAGATTCGCGCGCTCGGCGTCGACCTAAAATCGTGCAATGAAATGATTCGCCGGACGTTTTTATTTTTGGCCAATTTGAGTAATGACCGCAGCGCACGGACTGAGCGTAACTCAACGTCGATATAATCAACATGATTCAAGAATCGAGCGAGCAGATCCCGCCGTTGCCGCAGCCGAAGTTTGTTAGCGCCGCCTTCGTGCGGATCTCGTGCTGTAATGATGAGCGGCCTCGTCAGCTTCGGTAACGCGTGTTCCACTTGATCGGCCATGAGCGCAAGAAAATCCAATCGCAGTTCGAATAAATCCGGCGGCTTTCGCATCCGCACCGCTCGTTCCAGATCTTCGCGCGACGCGATTACACAGACGATGCACGGACGCCGCTTGGTCGGCCGACGCGCCGTCATTTTTTAATAGCGGATGGTGCAACCATCGTCTCAACGTACTTTGCGAGGATGTCGAACTCGACATTGACGAGGTCGCCGTTTTTTGCGCGATCAAGATTCGTATGGCGTTTGGTAAAAGGGATAATCCATACAACGAAACTTTTCTGACGAACCTCCGCAACCGTGAGACTGATTCCGTCAAGCGCGATCGAACCTTTCGAAGCAACATAATGCGCGAATTTGCGGGGCAGTTCGACTTCCAATCTGAAGTCTGCGCCTTTTTTCTCCAGCCCGATAATGGCCGAAACGCAATCCACATGGCCTTGAACGAAATGTCCGCCGAGGCGTCCATCAGCCCGCAAAGCCCGCTCCAGATTGAGGCGGCTATTCTGCCGTAGTTTCTTGAAGTTAGTGCGAGCAATTGTTTCCTCTAGCAGGTCGAAACTCAGCCGATCGCCGCGGCGCGAAGTTAACGTAAGACAACAGCCATTCACGGCGACGCTCTCCCCGGTTCGCGCCTCTCTCGCGGTGCACGGCGCAGCAATCTCTAATTTTGTGCCGTGATCAGTCGCATGCGTCGCGACAACTCTGCCGACTTCTTCGATTAATCCGGTAAACACCAACCTAGCGTAATGGTCGATAGCCAATAGCCAATAGCGAATTGCTGATTGCCGACGCAGGACGAATCAGCTATCGGCTTTCGCGCATGCAAGATCCTTCGGTGTTCGGTATTCCAGTCGATTTCATCTTGTTCGGATTAACATTGGCCGGCGTCGCTGTTTTCCATAAGTGCACGATGCGTGTGGCTCTCACGGGACTGCTCACGATCACCATTTACAAAATCGCGTTTACAGGTTTCAAAACTGGTGACGGCGTGATGGGATTCATTTCGCATGTCGGACATGAGTGGGTGATTCTCGTCAACCTGCTATGTCTTCTGATGGGTTTTGCGCTGTTGTCCCAGCATTTCGAAAAAAGCCAGCTGCCATTGGCGCTGCCAAAATTTCTTCCTCACGATTGGAAAGGCGGGTTCGTTTTGCTGGTGATGGTCTGGGTTCTTTCGAGTTTTCTCGATAATATCGCCGCGGCGCTGATCGGCGGCGCGATGGCGCATCAACTTTTTCGCGGCAAAGTGCACATCGGTTATTTGGCAGCGATCGTGGCCGCTTCGAATGCGGGTGGTTCCTGGAGCGTACTGGGCGACACGACGACGACGATGATGTGGATCGGAGGCGTGGCGCCTAGCCAGGTGTTTGAAGCAATCACGGGCGCAACTGTAGCCCTGCTTGTTTGCGGAATTCCAGCAGCGATCAAGCAGCATCGGCACTCGCCAATCCTGAAACGGGCTCATGAACGCGTTCACATCGATTGGATGCGAATTGGTATCGTGGCGCTGATCCTCGTCGTAGCCGTTGCCGCGAACATTACGGTGAACACAAAATTTCCAACCCATTCCAGCAGTTTTCCATTTATCGGCGTTGCAGTCTGGATGGCGATCGTGATCTCCATCGGGATGCGCCGTCCTGATTGGGAAGTGCTGCCGCGAGCCCTTAGAAGTTCGATCTTTCTGCTCTCGCTGGTCTTAATCGCCTCCATGATGCCGGTGGACCGTTTGCCCAATCCGTCCGCACGGACCACGCTCGGGCTCGGCTTCGTATCCGCCGTGTTCGACAACATTCCGCTGACCGCACTGGCGCTAAAGCAAGGTGGCTATGATTGGGGACCGGTCGCATATGCGGTCGGATTTGGCGGGTCGATGATCTGGTTTGGATCCTCGGCAGGCGTCGCAATTTCGAGTATTTTTCCCGAAGCGAAATCGGTCGTAGCGTGGATCAAGGGCGGCTGGTTTGTCGCCGTCGCATACGTGATGGGATTCGCCGTAATGCTCACCGTTATCGGGTGGCACCCCGAGTCGAAAAAACGGCCCCAACACGGCCGACCCGATTGGCTAGGTAACCAGGAAATCACATGGCAGCCCCGTTAAAGAAGATTTCGCTGACGATGTTTCAGCACTTTTTCCGCACAGAGACAATTGGCGGCCTGGTGCTGTTAGGATTCGGTCTTGCCGCGCTCGCGATTGCCAATTCGCCGTTGTCCGCAGCTTACAACCATCTTTGGGAAATACCGCTGACACTCGCCATCGTTGCCCATAAGCTTTCGCTGAGCCTGCACGATTGGATCAATGACGGTCTGATGGCCGTGTTTTTTCTTCTGGTCGGGCTCGAAATCAAACGGGAATTTTTGGCTGGTGAATTGTCCTCTGCCCGGCAGGCGGCGCTCCCAATCGCCTGCGCAATTGGTGGGATGGTTGTGCCCGCGCTGATTTATTTGATTTTCAATCTGCGCGGGCCGGGTGCGCACGGTTGGGGCATCCCGATGGCAACCGACATAGCATTTGCCTTGGGCGCACTCAATCTGATTGCTCCGCAGGCGCCAATCGGCGCAAAAGTGCTGCTGACCGCCCTGGCCATTGTCGACGATATGGGGGCGGTGCTCGTCATCTCGCTGTTCTATTCGGAAGCGATCGTTTGGAGTGCGCTCGGCGGCGCTGCGGTAACGGTGCTCGTGTTGATTGGATTCAATCTAATAGGTATCCGTCGTCTGTGGCCATATCTGCTGCTTGGAGTCGTCCTATGGTATTTCGTTCATGCCTCTGGCGTGCACGCTACGATCGCGGGCGTTGCACTCGCCTTCACCATTCCCACACGTTCACGCATCGACGCGCGGGAATTTTCCACAGAAGCACGGTCGCTGCTCAATCAATTCGATCGTAACGAAACCGGCGATTTTGTAGTTTTGACTAGCAAAGGGCAACAGGAAGCGGTGTTTGCGTTTGAGCGGGCGAGGCAAGGCGTAACTGCACCCGTTCTCAGACTCGAGCATGCGTTGCACAATTTTTCGGCGTTCGTGGTGATGCCCTTGTTCGCTTTTGCGAATGCTGGAGTCAAAATTGATATGTCGCTGCAGCATTCAGAGATTGGGTTCGGAATATTGGCGGGGCTATTGTTCGGCAAACCGCTTGGAATTATGATGTTTGCGTGGACTGCCGTGAAGACAGGGATTGCGAGTCTTCCTCACGCTGTCAATTGGAGATCCTTGCTTGGGTATGCGTTTCTCGCTGGAATCGGTTTCACCATGTCGCTGTTCATTGCCATGCTGGCGTTCGACGATATGGCTTCGGTAAACGCAGCTAAACGAGGGATTATCATTGGTTCCCTTCTGGCCGGAATTGCCGGGGCTATAATGCTGCGGACCGGCCGACTTTTGCGCGATGCCAAGTAGTTCGCAAAAATCCCACGTGTCTCGGGAAAGACATGCGTCCCAGGTGGTGGGATCGCAAAGCGGGCGCGTTGCCGTTCTCTGCGGCGTTCTTTTCGTCTCCGGTACGGGTGCCCTCATTTTCGAAACATTGTGGCTGCGACTTAGTGGCTTGGCCTTTGGTAACTCGACTTGGGCCGCAGCGCTGATTCT